>CAIXQV010000221.1 GCA_903921605.1 uncultured Planctomycetaceae bacterium
CATGGCCTTCTCCGGCTTTGATGAATTCAATCGATTCCGGAGTTGCCGCAACACCAACGGCGTCGTTGATCTCACCGTCGGCAAAGACATAGTAGTACTCACAGGTGCGAGGACTGTTCGTCCAGAGTTCCTGAACTTCGGCCAAATTATCACATTCCTCCAGAGCACGTCTCATCAGAGTCGCCATGGGAGCGCCGTCCCATTGGCCTTCGCCACGGCCTCCCATTTCGCCGAGAGAAATCTTTTCAGCATTCATTCCGCTGACGCTGCCGATAAAACCTGCATAGCCGACGTTGGCAAATGGAATCTGCCCCTGAGCTTTCACGATGAATGTCGTGGAGGCATCCTGCAGCCCAATCGTGGTCATGTAATCCAGAACTCGACCGTGGTACAGCTTGCCATCTTTCGTGGCCGAGCCAAAAACTGCAAAGCCAGAGCAGTGGAAGAGTTCCGGAAAGACATTCAGAACCTGCACAACTTCCGGTTCCATACCCAGTGAAGCAGCCAACGCTGATGTTTCTCGCTTGTGTCGATCCGGAATATGCGGAGACAGGCGAGCATAAGCATCTTCCAGATCATGTCGGAACCAGCGTCCCGTTCGCACGACGTTTGCAGTGCCGAAGCTGTACAGCACGGACTCGATGCAACGGCGAGATTCTTCTGGCAGCAGTTCTCCATGAGCCATCCCGATCTGTTCCGGAGTTCCCCAGAGAACAGCCACTCGCTGACCATCGACCCACTTCAGTTCACCGTGATCTGTTGTACGAGGTTTCATCGATGGCTTTGTCAGAGAATCTCCTGGCTGCAGAATCTCGGTCGCTCTTCGGATGCCTCGCAGCAGAGTTCGCTCAAGCTCATGACGAGGCAGCTCGGTCACTTTCATATCGGGCCATTCGGTGGCTGACGGTGCTGTGGCCACTTCCGTTTTCGTCACCAGTGACACGTGCACGTTGTCGATTTTGGCGTCGATGCTGTTATCAGCGGGAAAAGTGATCTTTGCATTGCCGGTTGAGAAAGCCCCTGAAGCGTCGTCATGCTTGACGTTCATGTTGGCCAGCAGTCCCCGCAGAGTTCCCTCGACGTCGCCTGCCGCGAGGACATTCAGCCCGAAGCGGAGCTGAGTGAGTTTGGAGTGGTCAGAGATCAGACGTTCGGCGATCGCGTTTGGGCTCAGGTTGTCGTCGTCAGGAGCATCACCGGTTCCGATGAATACGACACCATGCTTCGGCAAAGCCAACGCGGTCACGTCGCTCCGACGACGGATTGAGACAGCATAGTCAGCATGTGTCAGTTGCAGGTCGAAGCGCTGATCATCATAACGAACCAGACTGACCTCTATTAGTTGAGGCTTTCCATCAATCGGCACCTCGATTTTTCCCGAGACGTCAAATTGGGCCTGCTTGCCCGCAAGGATTGTAGCCAGCGGCTTAAGCCCTGAGGCGAGGTCTGCTGGCTGCTCAGCAACAACCAACGGGGCTGTGCAAAGGGCAGTGAATCCGAGTAACAATATCAATCGCAATTTGTTCATGTCAGGCATCTTTCGAGGAGCTGGTGGGAACAGAAGATGACTTTGCAGGTTGGCATCTCGAATGGCTCTGAGAAGTGAATGAGCCGGTATTCGGAAAGCAGTTTAATGCTCGGCCGCTTTCTGTGCATCCACACGTTTCACGGATTTTTTGGCGGTCCTTTCGGCCGAATTTCCTCATGATCAGCCGACAATTCCAGGAAAGGTGATTTCCTGCGTCCAGATTGCCGTCCCGATCGGGTATATAGGAAGCGTAAAATTTGTGTGAAAATCGGGACATTTGCTCCAGCGGTTCTGCGCGAAGCAGGCTTGGTCCCAGTAAACCGGAAAGCGACCTCGGTCGAAACTGATTGATTTCATGAAGCGAAAACGAAACGCATCACAGGACGAGTTTGAAGACGACGATCTGGATCTCGACCTTGACGATGATGGCGATGACGACGGTCTGGATGATCTGGACGATGGCCTTGAAGAATTCAATCTGGAGCATGACAACCTTGACGAGTTCAAGGGCGAACGGAAGCTCAAGTCTCACTCCGATCGTCTTGTGGCAGGCTACACAGCAGAACTTAAGGGCCCGGACGTTTTGGTCGTCCTGCTTCACGGGACAACTCTCGCCTCTGCGCTGAGAACAGCTCGACCGGATCTCAACTTCACATTCTGGACTCCGGAGCATTTCTTCTTCCGGACCCTGCAAAAGTATCACGGTGATGCTGTTTCTATGCAGGCACCAGGAGTTGGCAAAACGACTCTGGCTTGCACGGCTGATCTGCCCGCGGGGACCTTTGACGAAGCTCTATATGCAACCTACTTTGGTGATCCGTCCGAGCAGGCTCAGGATTTGCTGCAGATGATTCATCAGCGACTGCGATCCGGTGGCCGACTGATCGCTTCGACGAATAATTCCAGAGACAAATGGGTTCAGAGCCAACTGCGTTTGATCTTCCCGAACGTCGTCGTCAACAAACAAAAACACGGTGTGGCCTGCGTGGCGACGAAGACTGGAGAACTGAAAAGAGTCCGCGGCTTTCGTGCGAGGTCGGCGTTTCGGCAGGGCGAGCGACTTGTTTATGTCGAAAGTCGTCCGGGTATCTTTAGTCATCGTCGCATAGACGGCGGAGCACGCGCGTTGATCAAGTCGCTTGCACTACTAAAGGGCGAAGCATCCGGCTCTGCGGAGTTCAATCCGTCGAAGATTATCGAAATGGGTTGCGGCTGCGGGGCCGTTTCGCTGGCGGCTGCGGTTGAATATCCCAACGCAAAAATCCTGGCCGTCGATAGTGATGCTCGGGCGATTGAATGTACTCAGATTTCGGCCAAGCTGAACGAGATCACCTCGGTGGAGACACTTTTGACTTCCGATGGAGTCATCCCGGAACCCAAATCCTGGGATCTGCTGTTGGGCAATCCGCCATATTACTCTGATTATCGTATCTCTGAGCTATTCCTGCAGGCGGCGAAGAATGGCCTGCGATCTGGTGGGCGAATTCATCTGGTCACCAAACTGCTCGACTGGCATGGCGCGAGAATGAAGCAGTTGTTTGCTTCGGTCGAGACGCATCCAATCGGCGAGTACGTCGTCTTCACTGCTCGGCAAAAGTGATGAGGCGTTGACGTGGCTGCGCGTCGCTCGATCCTGATCTTCGAATACCTGCTGGCGAGTCCGGGAGTATGGAAAGACGCCAGTCCCTCGATGCAGCGCGAGGCGGCGTCGATGCTGGCGGCTGTGGTTGATGATTTCGCCAGGCTTCCTGACGTGCGTCCCGTGGTCCTGGTCGCCAACGACGCGCGGGAGATGGTTGAATCCAGCGGCCATTTTTTCGCGGCTGCGGAAATGCTCGCGCTGACGGAAGATCCTGCCGACTGGCTGGCTCATCCGGATCGAGATCCCGGCAGATTCGCGGCGACGATGGTGATTGCTCCGGAAAGCGGCGGTACGTTGGTTTCGTTGCTGCAGCAGTTACAGGCAGGACATTGGCAGTCCGTTCCAAACTTGAATGTCAGCTGGGCGCGTGCAGAGATATTCACTGACAAGTTCCGAACATTTCAATGGTTGCAAAGATACGGAGTGTCGACTCCCGTGACAAAAGCGATCTCAGTGGCAGAGTACGACGAACTGCGGCACAGCAGGAGTTGTCAGCATCTGTTTACTGATGGCCAATCCATGCCTATGAATAAGGGACTGGGAATTCTCAAGCCGCGCGACGGTGTTGGGTGTGACGGCGTTTCATTTATTCAATTCGCAGGCGATGAGTTCTCGGCCACGGCTGAAAAGTCAACGGCTGAAACGACATCGGCTGAACGCCCCTGGTTGATTCAGGAGTATGTTCCTGGCGTCCCGTGCTCGGTGGGCCTGATCGGTGGGCGCGGGCGTGGACCTGCGACGATTCTGCCGCCGGCCATTCAGAACCTGCGATTGCAGCATGGGCAACCGGTGTATTGCGGCGGCAGAATCCCCTGCGATTTGGATCTCCAGGACGCCATTCTGCCGTTGGCAGAGAAGCTGGCTTCTGCGGTTGGGGAGTTCTCCGGCTATCTTGGAGTTGATATCGTGGTCAGGCGAGCCTTCTCGGGCGAATTGGTAGCGACGGTGATCGAACTGAATCCTCGACTTTGCACCAGTTATGTTGGGTATCGGAGAGCAACCGACAGCAACCTTGCCGGTTTGATCCTGCAAGAGCCAGCAGAGACCGAGATCCACTGGAGGACCGCAGGAACCGAGTTTGAAGCTTGTGGTCAAATAATTGCCTCGAGTTGATTCCCGCTGATGGAATCGAAATCGGCCGTGATTTCGTCGTGGTTGATCTGTTGGAATTCGGCATAAATTGCGTCTGAAGGCGACTTACCGGCAGACAGGGAATCGTGCAGAGACGGAACTGTGAAAAGCATCCGTGCGAAGGATGTTAAGTTTTTCCGGTCATGTAAGTCTTACCGAATATAGCAGATAACCGTTACCGCGCTGCGGACGGTCTGGAGAGACTCTGCACACACAGTGGGCGAATTCGGGGTTAGCCGATGGCTGACCAAAGGGGCACAAGACCATGTGGAACTGGCGAGCCAAAAACGCACGAAAACGCACAAACAAGGCGATCGAAACAGAGCGATTGATCGAGCATCTGGAGACTCGCGCGCTGCTGGCCGGAAATGTTGTCGCAAGTCTGAACGGCTCTCACCTGACTGTGACCGGTGATGCCGCCGATAACGCGATCGACATCACGATCCTGAACGGCCAGATTCAGCTCCGCGGACTGAATTCAACAACGGTGAATGGTGGCACGACCCCCTTTGTCGTGGCGGCGGGGACCAACACGCTGGCAGGGAATGTTTTAATCCAGATGGCTGGCGGAAACGACGCCGTCTCGTTCACTCGCGGAATTAACTTCAATGGCATCGTCGATGTTCATGGTCAGGCTGGTAACGATTCAATTGCCGCCAATGGGGTCAACTTCAAGTCACACGCCTACTTCTGGGGCTATGAAGGAAATGACACCTTCAGCGTGCAGGACACAACGGTTGATGGATCGCTTGTTATCCACGGGAATCAGGACAATGACCTGATTACGCTTAAGACGGTAACGCTGAACGGTTTTACTGAACTTAAAGGTCAGGATGGCGACGATGGCGTGTCACTGAATGCTGTGACCAGCAACGGATCTCTGGCCATCAAGACAGGTCGTGGCGACGATGATGTGACCATTCGCAATTCAACGATCACTTCGTCGCTCCTGATCAAAACGAAGCAGGATTCCGACTCCGTGATGCTGGACGACAATACGTTCGGCAGCGATGTCCACGTCAATCTGGGGCGGGACAACGACGGCTTGATGGTGCGAAACACCAATACGTTCAATGGTGCGTTTTCGGTCCAGGGAGGCGACAGTCGTCAGAACGGCGCTTCGGACTTCCCGAGCGGTGATGCGGCCAGCATTGATGCCGCCAACGTGTTTAATAAGGGACGCAGCCTTCGCAAGACCGAAGCCACGACTGTCTCCACGGCGGCCAACGATCGCTTCGACGCCGCTAATACAGGATTGATCGCCCGCGCGACTGCGGCTGATACAGCAGGCAAGAATCAGGGTGGTATCTCTCTGTCCGCCGCGGCCGCTGCAGTCAATGCGGCAAAAGCCCTGACGTCTGACGGTGTGCTGATTACCAAAGACGGAAACCTGACAGTCACGGGAACCACGTTGGCCGGCGCGACAGTCACTGTTGACGCTGATAACGATGGTCAGTTCGATGATGGCACAGTCACTGCGGACGCCTCCGGGGCCTATTCAGTTCCTGTCGTCGTGACCCGGAAAGACTTGTACACAGGAGATGCGACGGCCAATGATCAGTTGACCGGATTGCAGGACATCAAACTTCGCGCGACACTGAACACAGAAACGGCCGACAGCACGGTCAAGGTGGATTTGATCAAGGATTCAAACTCACTTGTGAAATTTACGTCACAGGTGAATGCGAATACGACACAAGAATATTTCATCGAAATGTTCAACGCCGAAGCACAGCTGACGGTGACTAACTTCCTTGCCTACATCAATGCCGGGCGGTACGAGAACTCTATTATTCACCGGTCTGTGGCGACCGGTAGCGGCACAAGCGCGACTCCGTTTGTAATTCAGGGGGGCGGTTTCACTGTCGAAGATGGGCTTGTCAACGTTGTTCCTAAATTTGCTACCATCACCAGTGAGTTCAATGCGGCTCGAGGAAATCAGACCGGCACAATCTCGATGGCTCACCCGAGCAACACGAATCTGGGCTCAAGCGAGTGGTTCATTAACCTCAACAATAATACTGACCTGAACGCCAACACTCTTGACAGACGTCACACCGTCTTCGGACGCGTCGTTGGCAACGGGATGACTGTCGTTAATGCGATCCATGCTCTGACGGAAACAAACCTCGTCGATGAGACAGGTCTGACAGCGTTGACGGACGTGCCTTATCGCAAGACATTTGTGGACTTTGAGCGAACCCTCACGGGCACAATCCAGACGACTGCGAACAGCACTTCGGTAGTCGGCGTCGGGACGAAGTTTACTACCGAACTTAAAGGTAATGCCGTCGCGGCCAATGGCCGCTCGCGAATCCAGATCAATGGTCAAACGTTCTTTGTGGCAAGTATTGACGACGATACGCATCTGACGCTGACTCAGGCACCGACAACGGCCGGTACTGGTCTCACCGCAAAGACAGACTTCAATAACGATAATGACTTCGTCAGGTTCTCGACAATTGCCGAGGTCCTCAAGAACTAACCTGCAGACCAGCCGTCAACTGGAGCAAATGGCCCTGAGCTCACTCCGTCGGCCCGCCTCTTTGGAGCGAAGAAGAAATGCAGGATTTCCTGACTCATATTCGCCAGCTGGCGACGGAGCATGGCGTGAAGCTGCTGACGGCCGCAGCGTTCACTCTGGTGGGCTGGTTGTTCGGTCGTTGGCGTGCCGCGAGAAGTTGGAAGAAGCGGGAGTTCTTCAATCGTCTGAATGTTTCTCTCAGCTCAATCCATGACGGTAAACTGTTGATCAGGACGGTCCTTGAGAAAACCTGCGAAGAAATCCTGCTGAACTCTGTAGCGGTTGATCAGTTGATCAAGGCGGCTCAGGGGACAACCAAGGAGAACCCCCTCATTCCTCTCCCCAAAGAGGATCGCTGGTTCTATCTGAATGCCGTCCTTAACGAATTGTCCGAAACATTTGCATCGGGACTGTTTCGCCGGGAAGCCGGTGAATCCTGTCGAGCCGTTCGCTATCTGATCTGTCTGACCAACGAATGTGACGGAGAAATTCGGACTCGCAAGGTTCGAGCGATGGTGGTTCGCAAAGACCTGTTGACCAACCTGCCAGTTCAACCGCCGGTCTTCGAAAGTCCTCACCATTCCATTCGCTGGACGACATTGCAGCAGTTGCAGAAAGCCTACGCCAGCGATACTTCGAGCTTCATCGAAGCGGAAATTGTCTCGTAAGCGAAGCGACAGGACCGCCGCATCGACACTCCTGAATGAAGCTGCCAGAAACGGATCACTGCCATAGTGCGGTGAGTGAACACAATCCACAGAAACGCAGGCCATGCACCTGAATTGAAGTCGTCGCTACTCGTGACGGAGGGCTTCAATAGGGTCGAGCCTCGCGGCCGAGCGCGCCGGGTACAGCCCGAAGATGATTCCAATGCCCACGGAAATCCCAAAAGCCAACGGCAAACTTGAGGGCACAACCTGAGGATACATGTCGTTGAACATTGTACTGAACTCGGACGCTGCCTGACCGTCAAAGAAAAATTTGGCCGCGATCTTCTTCATGCCATCGAACGCCAGTGGTGT
This sequence comes from uncultured Planctomycetaceae bacterium, assembly GCA_903921605.1. Next base: position 7,848 of record CAIXQV010000221.1, read on the forward strand.
CAACATTCCAAGGAAGACTCCAATCAGCCCGCCGCTACCGGCCAGCACAATTGTCTCCGTCAGGAACTGCATCGTGATGTCCTGCTGCTTGGCTCCCAAAGCACGGCGGATGCCGATCTCACGAGTTCGCTCGGTCACGGTTGCCAACATGATGTTCATAATGCCGATTCCACCTACGATCAGACTGATCGCCGCGATCGACCCCAGCACCACATTGAAGATGACGCGAATTTGTTCGGCCTGCTTGAGCAGTTCCTGAGGCACGACGACAGAGTAATCATTCTCCGATTTGTGGAACTGCTTCAATGTCTCACGGATCACGTCAGCCGTGGGCATGACCTGATCAGTGCTGGAAATCTTCAGCGTGACCTGATTCAGTTCCCACTCTTCTGCACTAAAGGAACCCTGTCGACGATCCATATTCAGATCGCCCATGCGCACTCGCATGGTCTCAAGCGGAATGTAAATGTCGCTGTTGTATTCCTGCCCCGACATGCTGCCGCCGATGGCCGCACTGGCATCTCGGGATTTCGTGACACCCACAACGGTGTAACGCCGGTCTGCGATTTTCACCGACTGCCCCAGCGGATCTTCGTACTGAAACAAAATGTCGGCTGTTCCAGAAGCAATGACGGCCACATTGGATTTTTCGCGTCGGTCCTTATCTGAAATGAATCGCCCCTGAGCCAGCGACAGATAGTTCATGTCAACATACTCAGGCGTGCAGCCCACGATTCGACAATTCAATTCGCGATGACGATAGCGACAGGCCTTCGTGAGTTCTCGAATGGGCACGGCCTGAAGCACCGTGGGAATTGTTTTTGACAGCAGATCAAAATCCGTCCGCTTCAGACCATATCGCAGTACGAACGCGTTGGAATTGGACTGGCTGGCGTTCTCGCGAGGTGGCTTGACGCTGCGAACGATAATGTTGGTCGCCCCCAGCTTCAGAACCTGCTGCTGAGCCTGCTGACTGGCCCCTTCGCCAATCGCCAGCATCGCGATGACGGAGAAGACTCCGAACACAATTCCAAGCATCGTCAGCCCCGACCGCAGTTTGTGCAGCATCAGGCTTTTGAGTGCGAGTTGAACGGTTCGAAGCAAGTTTGGCATGGGGAGCAGAGTTCTTGGTTCTTGGTTCTTGGTTCTTGGCGTCCTCTATCCGGGAAAGATTCCTTCTCCGGCGACGACACCATCCTTCATGAAAATCTGACGTTTAGCCAGTTTGGCCACTGCCGGCTCATGAGTCACCATGATAATTGTGCGCCCTTCACGATTCAGACGCAGCAGCATCTCCATGATTTCATGCTCGGTGGCGGAGTCCAGATTACCGGTCGGCTCATCCGCCAGAATAATCTCCGGATTATTCACCAGCGCGCGAGCAATAGCGACGCGCTGTTGCTGACCACCGGACAACTGAAAGGGCCGGTGATCCATCCGATCCTTCAATCCGACCATCTCGGCCAGTGTTTCAATCCACTGACGTTCCTTTGCACCGATACGAGGATACCCGGTGCGATAGTGCAGCGGCACCTCAATGTTCTCCAGAACCGTATACTGTGGAATCAGATTGTATGACTGAAAGATGAAACCGATCAGCTCGTTCCGAATCGACGACAAATCATCGTCCGTCATTCCGGAGACATCTTTGCCGCCGATAATGTATTGACCACGCGTGGGTCGATCCAATGCTCCCAGCAGATTCAGCAGAGTACTCTTGCCGCTGCCCGACGATCCCATGATCGCTACAAAATCTCCCTTTGGAAACTGTACCGTGACGCCACGCAGAGCGCGGACCAGTACTGTTCCCAGCAGGTAGTCTTTTTGGATGTTGATGACTTCTGCGGCGAGGTCCATGGGAAGCAAGTTTTCAGTGTTCGGTTTTCAGTGTTCAGAGAATCGCAATGACATCCGATCTGCACAAAGGCTCAGAATAGGCATCGCTCATTGTACGTCACTGCGGGCGTCCCTGACCTTGCTGCATTCGCTCACGGAAGGATGCCTGCATTTCTTCCAGAGTCAGTTTGCCGTCACCATCTTTGTCTGATCGATCAAAGAACTCCGGACGAGGATGCTCCTCTTTCGTCACGATGCCATCCTTATTCTTGTCCATGCTCTCAAACATGACTTTCGGATCGGGTGGACCACCACCACCTGGTCCGCCCGCGGGCGGGCCACCTGCACCTGGTCCGCCAGCGCCAGCCGCAGATCCACCGCCCGGTAGACTACCAGCGGCGGCACCTCGTGGCCCTTCGCCTGCGGCAACGCCCGGTGATTTGCGATCCGGGGTATCGAGTTTTTCCCGATTCTTTTCGGTCTTCGCGTTGATCTCCGCCTCAAGAGCACTCAGCTCTTTGGAAAAATGCGTTCGCGGGCTCATCACAACAGCTTCGCCAACGGCCACACCGTCCAGCATTTCCATAAACTCATCGTTGGCGTCACCAACTTTTAATTCTCGCCGCTCCGGACCTTTTGGAGTAATCACATAGGTAAAGTATTGTCCCGAGTACGAAACCACGGACTGTACAGGAATCAGCAACACGTCCTGTTTACGGTCCTCCACAATGATCCGAACCTGAGCCGTCATGCCTGGCTTCAGTTTTCGCACACGAGCCGGCTCATCAAGAATTTCGATGATCGCTTCGTACTCCTTGAGGTCAGTATTGGGCCAGCTTCCGGGAACAGGCACTGACGAAATACTCTGCAGCTTGCCTCGATAGGGATCGCCCGGGATAGCGTCCACCTCAATTTCAACCGGCTGACCAACAATGACGCGACTGATTCGAGACTCATGAATGCGAGCATCGATCTTCATGTGTTCCAGATCCGGCAGATTGATAATCGCTTGACGTTCGCGTACGGAAGCCCCTTCTTCGATCACAACAGGTTCACTACCACGGCCACTGTTCTGAGCGGCATAGACAACTTCACCAGCCTGCGATGCAACCAGTCGACACGCGGCAATCTGACGCTGAAACAGTTCCAGCTTTTCCTGTTCAATCGCCAACGTCAGCTTCGCAGCGTCGTAAGCCGCTTTCATCTGTGTCATCAGAGCTTCGCCTTCCAGACGGGCTCGTGATGTCTCGCGCTTCGTATCTTCAGCCGTCTGCATCAGCTCACTTTCCTTGCGGATTTTGGTGAACTTTTCAAGAACAGACAGTTCGCCGGACTTCACCTTCAGCACGATCTGAGACTGAGTCACTTTCAAACGAGCACTCTCGAGCTGGTTGACGTTGGCATAACCAAGTCGAGCCTGGTCGCGAATTCGTTCGTACTCTTCCTTGTTGATCGACAGCTCTTCTTCCGTCTTTTTGATATCACCCTTGATCGTTTCAAGAGCCTGCTGATATTCGCCGCCTTCTGACTTGTAGCTGATGTTGTCCAGGTCCGCGAGTTGTTCGGCCAGCTTGGCCTTGGCGACGTTACTCTCGTTCGTCGTCTCCTGAATCTCGATGTCCTTGCCGGCCTTTTCGAGATTTGCAGCAGCGGTCGTATTCTTGATCTGCTGCTCTTTTTCTTTCTCGACCAGTGCCGAGGAATCCAGTTCACAACAAATGTCACCCGCGACGAAGTCACCCTTGCGAAGCTTCTGACGATCTTTGACGAGCATCTTCGTGAATTCACCAAAGACGACTTCGTAGACTTTCTCAGTGCCGTCTTCCGCAACGACTTTGACCGACTTTGATGATTCAGAAGCACTGTCGACAAATTGCGCGACACCTTCAAACTCAGCGACAACCGGAGCGTTGACCTTGCTGCCTTCCGGGATCAGCGAAATGATTGTCGTTGACCCTTCCACTCGATTGCTGAGCGTCACGTTACGCAGGCTGTCGATCGTGCCGTTCTCCGTGATCATAATCCGGAACGGAGCTTTCTCGGCCCTGGCCGTGATGAAGCCTGCCCCGACGTCCTCTTCCTTGCCTGTGACCAGTGTCATGACCTGCTGGCGAGTCGACGGCACAATCATGACGGCCGCCGCCGATGCCAGCAATAATGCCAGAATCACCAACGGAATGGATTTACCTGAACGTGGAGCAAAACGTAAAGCAGTTACTGCCATATGTGCGCGGAGCATCCTCAGAGACCTCATTCAAATCAGTTCTGTGGTTCCGGAACGGGTAGGACGACATCGGGAGGGCTTGCAGGCGAGGAGACATTTCCGCCAACCGTCAGATTATCCATCTGCAGGTAAAACGGATCGGTCCAGACTCCGCGAGGATCAATCCCCATGATACCCATGTCACGGAAGATGTTAAGCCGATTTGCCTCGTAAGTGACCCAATCGCCCACAAGTGAGTTTTGAGCCTGCAGGACCGAATCCAGAGCATTGGTAAGACTCAAGGCGTTTGTTTGCTGGCCACCAGCTGCCTGTAAAGAAGCACTGTCATATTGTAAAGCAGCGTTTCTCACGGTGGTTCGGTCAATTTCCAAACGATACTCCTGAACCTGAATCTGCCGCCAGCTTGCGCGAATAGACTGCTTAATGCGGTCTTCCGCTTCCATGTAGGTGCGTCGAGCTCGCTGATAGTTCACGAGGGTCTGTCGGTAAACATTTCTTTCCAAGACCTGATCGAGCGGTGTCGTAAACTGAACACCAGCACTGTGTGCGGTACTACTCTGAGCATCGGGATTCAGTCCCTGATTGCCTCGAATCGTAATGTCCAGCCCGGATTCCAGAGCGTTGGCCGCAATCTCAACTCGACGACGAGCATCCATGACCTGGGCTCGTACATTCATCAGGTCATGTCGATTCTCCAGACCAATCGCAATCACTTTTTCGATGTCAGGAACGTCCATCGTTCCATCCAAAGTAAACGGGACCACAGCGATCTGCTCAACTCTCAATGCCGCCTGAATCACTTCCAAACTCTGAGACATTCGCAGCAGATACTTGTCGCGAAGATCACGAGCACCACTGATACTTTCCCAAAGCAGTTGTTCGACAGAGTAAGACTCAAGAGCCGCCTTGTTGCCGGTTCGCGGCAGTTCACTCCAGTTCTCGGGCAACTCCGTCAGTTCGATCAGGCCATTGCCACTCTTGTCGAGCTTTTGCAGGAGTGCTTGCTCCGATTCAGCATCCAGCATTTCCTGCAGCATGGTCAGCATTCCACTGCCAAACGCGAAATCGCGTTCCGCAAGTCGATACTGTCGCAGATCGTTTGTCATCCGTTCCAGAAGACGATTTCTTTCTTCCTCACTTCGGAAGTATCTCATGCCCGGCTCGGCGGCACGCCAGTCGTCTTTTGTTAGCTCAAGGATCTGCTGGATGGGAAGGAAGTCATTCTTCACCTGCACTATCCCGACTTCGTAAAGCCGATCGCGCAACCGATTCAGCTCGCTGACATACTTCTTCGTCGCAGACAATCGCGGAGGAAGTTCTTCCATAACGCCCTGGCCCACCACAGGCAGCAGTTCTTTTCCGAGTTCCTTCTGCAAGGTCCGCAGCTCAGTTTCCAGGTTGATCAAGTCCCAGCTGATCAACGTGAACGGCTGCAGCAGCGATTCATCAACTTCCAGATTTACGTTTGGCGGAAGGCCTACAAGTATCTTGAGAATATCCTGCTGATCGGCCAACTGTCGCTGACTATTCGCGAGGTTCGCCTGATTTCGATTCAGTCTGTCTCGCAACTGCAGGAACGAGAGAGATGTCACCTGCTGCTTTTTAAAGTCGATCAGTTCCTGAGCCTTCGACTTGTAATCAGCATCATCCGATATCGCCAGAAGCTGTTCGCCTTCTGCATCGGACATCTCCCCCTGCCATTTCAGCCACTGCCCATCGTACGAAAACTTTCCCTCAAGAGCTGGCGGTACTACCAGCCCCTTAAATCCTTCCAGCGAAGATGAGACAACACCAGGCACTCGGGTATCTTTGACCTGCTGCGCTTCCAGCTGTTCTTCCAACTGTCGAATGTTGTTTTCCGTATTGATGATTCCCTGTCGCTGCTGCAACAGGTTGAGATAACTCACGGTCACCTGAGTAAACAGCGTCTGACGGAACCGCGCAAGAACACGGGCCGCGTAAAGAACATTGCGTTCCGTTTGAGTCAAGGCTTCCAGCACAATCTTGCGACCAGCTCTGAACAACAGCGGCTGAGTAAAGCTGTAGCCAATACTTGGAGCCGATGACTGTGCTCCATTGCCGGCGAAGACCCAGGTGACGGAGTTCGCAATGTCGACGGCGATCTGTCCGCCGGTCGGCAGCAGTTGACTCACACCAAAAGCTGCCCCCATCGTTGATGTTGCCTGGCCAGCCGAGTTCGTGCGAGTGTTAAAGCCAACGCCTGGCTCTGACCCGGAGACTCCCAGAAATCGCACACCCAGTCGGAATCGCTCAGCGGTCAGTGTTAACGCTGCCAAATACAGATCTTCAATGTTCGACTGGTACTCGCGACTGTGAATCGAGGCCAGATCCATCGCCTGGGGAAGATTGATCTTCAGTAACTGAACCTGAGCATGACCTTCAACCGGGTCCACTCCATTCATCTGAACGCCG
>CAIXQV010000222.1 GCA_903921605.1 uncultured Planctomycetaceae bacterium
AAAAAAATCTCCCTCAAGATCACAGGCGAGAAAACTGCAACTTTCCTCGACGTCTTGCGAATCGTTGATATCGTGCAGATTGACGGCGTGGAATCCCCTTCCATCCGCCGTTTCAGAGAGAGTTGGGCAGGCGATTACAGGGCCGTAATAGCCTGCCCGATTTCTGTTTATAGAATGCCAGAGTTTGATTCATGCAGAATCAGACGCCCTGCCCCCGCGAATGATTTGAAGAACGTTTCGCAAGCGTGCATACACGAAGCCAAATGGCCGGCATTCCGAGAATCGATCGCGACTGAGCTGCGTTTCGGCCAACTCTATATTTCTCGCAATCCCCTCGCGGCCCCATCCGCATAGTCGGAAGCTAAAAAACGTTCACGAATACCCGAGGCAAAGACTTTATTCTCAGCGGATACTGCGTGGTCGAATAGAATCCCTTTCATCGGCCGTTCGCAAGCATCCGTGTCAGCACTGAATCCCACTGAAGACTCCCTGACTCTGACCAATGTGCCACGAGGGTGAGCGGGCTTCAGGGACTGGTTAACCGAAGAGCACTCCCTGAACTAAAGCGTGTGAACGATTCTTCCGAGGGCACGCAAGCCTGGCATGACTCTGCAACAGCCACGCCGCAGATTTCAACGGCCTCTACTCGCCGTGCGGACGAATCTCTGTCCCTGAAATTCAAGGATACTGAATCTTTCTGCAGCCCCAATTGGCGGTGTGTCCTGCTCAAAAGCTGATTCCGTTTCTTCGGCTTTGTGCGACTTCAGAGGTGCCCTCAAGACCAGTCGCTGACGTACTGGAACGCGTGCTCGATGACTTGGGTTTTACGTGTGGAGCCTTCGGACGATGGCGGAACGTAGCCCACAGCTCTTTCAATCTGACCAATGACTGGCTCTTCCGTGAAGAAAGCCGCCACAATCTTTCAATCGACAGCCTCGGGAAGCACTACTCAGTGAACCGCCCGGATCGGAAAAACTAAGCCCCTCACCTCTCGAGTATCACGACTCTTGCCTCGGGCCGTCACATAGACAACCCATGATTGGTTACGGCTTGACGCCACGTCGCTCATCCAAGCTCTTCGAATCGTTCAATGCATGAACATACAGGCCCCCCTGCGGAAAATCATTACAAAGAAAGAGTCTCTTTAGTCACTAAAATTTGGCGGACAAAAATAACAGCACTCCTTGAATTCACTGGGACTACATTTTCAATATAGGCTGTTTAGGGGTCGTGCGGATAATGAGAAAAGCAAAGAAAACAAGGCGAGCAGCGTTAAGGTCAGGTATCGCAGCGTTGGGCGGGCTTATGTCGGTGCCGCTTTTCACTGGCCGTGAAAAGGCCCGCGGTGCAGTCACGCCAATCAAGTACCAGAAGTTCGCTCAAAACATGCCGGTGCCTCCGGTGAAACAACCGGTTGCGATTGGCACTCCGCCATGGGAAGTTGGTGACTGTTTTCATGGAGTGGCTCCGGAGTATTTCGACAGGAGAACCGCCGAAGATCCATCTGTGGAATTTCCGCAACTCATGCCGGAAATCTATTACGAGATGTCCATCCGTGCATCGATGGCCGAGATCCTGCCGGGGATCAAGACCCCGATCCTGGGGTATGACGGAATCTATCCGGGGCCGACTTTTCGGACGAGTAGTTGTCAGCCCATGGTGGTGCGGCAATACAATCAACTGGCTGACTGCGAATTGTCCACGCACCTGCACGGCGGGCATAATCCAAGTCACTCAGATGGTTACCCGAACTTCTATATTCTTCCGGGCAAGGCAAGAGATTACTTTTACACCAACACGATCCCGCGACTGGACGGCGTTCCGGATATCTCTGAATGCCCCTCCACCTGTTGGTACCATGATCACGGGATGGATATCACTGCTGAAACCTGTGTGCGCGGTCTGGCCGGATTTTACCTGAACTACGATGACCTGGAGCTGAATCTCATCGGTCAGAATGTGCTTCCGGGCGATCCCTATGACATCCCGATTGTGATTCAGGATCGAACGTTTAACGCCGATGGAACGATATTCTTCGATCCTCTGGACCACAACGGGTATCTTGGTGACACCTATGTTGTCAATGGCAAGGCGTTTCCAAAGTTTCACGTCCAGCGTCGCAAGTACAGGTTCCGCTTCCTGAACGGATGTAATGCGCGACATTTCGAACTTCGACTCAGCAACAAACAGCAGTTCCTCGGTCTGGGAACAGACAGCTGGTTGTACCCGCAGGCGTTTTATCGTTCGACGCTGCTGATGAGTCCTGCGAAGCGAGCGGATGTGGTCATTGACTTTACAAACGCTCCTTCAGAACTCTATCTGGAAAATATCCTCGAGCAGAACGATGGTCGCGGCCCTAACGGGTCACTTTCGGATCGGGACATCAAGATTCCGGGAACTCAGGTCCTCAAGTTTGTCGTGGAGGGCGAGAAGCGTCCTGGTTCGGCGACGGTCGAGGAAGGAACAAAACTTCGTCCGCACATTCCGATCACTGCAGAAGAAGTCTCAACAACTCGAGTCTTCGAATTCCATCGCCGAAACGGGGCATGGCAGATCAATCAGGAATTTTTCGACGAGTTCAAGGCGAATGCCTGCCCGGCCCTGGGTTCGACTGAGCGTTGGATTCTGCGGAATGGTAGTGGAGGCTGGTGGCATCCGATTCATATGCATCTGGAATCGCATCAGATTCAGAAGATTGACGGAAAGATCCCACCAATGTCTGAGCGATTCAAAGTGGACACCAGCATGCTGGGGCCCAACACGGAAGTCGAGATGTTTATGAAGTTCCGTACGTTCAAAGGTCCGTTTGTGTTCCACTGTCACAACCTGGAACACGAGGACATGAGAATGATGTTTGTCTTCGATCCCCGCGCTGATGGCCCGCTGAAGAACCAACACATTCAGCAGTTTCATCCCTAGGCGATGTATCGAGGAGATCATTCAGATGAAGAAATTCGGAATTATTGCTTTCTTGTTGGCGGGCTCAGCGTCTGTCTTTCTTATTGCTTTTCAGAGCCGAGAAGCTCTTCGACGTGACAGTGCTCAGAGCGAGAATGTGCAGCAGCTGCAAAGTCGAAATGAAGCTCGAGTCGCTGAGCTTTCCATTGATCAATTCGTTGCAGAAGAGGGCTCTCGCTCATCAGAGCGTTTTCCAAACATCCAACTGGTTGATCAGAGTGGAAAGAAAATGCGTTTTTATGATGACGTGGTTCGTAATCGGTGCGTGTGCATAAACTTTTTTTACACTCAGTGCGATGGCAGTTGTCCGGGGACGACTTCGATCATCAAAAAGTTGAGGCGAGATTTAGCGGCTCAGTTTGAGGATGATGCACTGGTCTTTATCTCGATCTCTCTGGATCCGGAGAATGACCAGCCCGACGCGCTGGAACGTTACAGAAAGTCTTATGGCATCACAGATAATTCTGATCTGTCAGACTGGTACTTTGCCACGGGCGACAAAGAGGAACTGGAACAACTTAGAAGATCGCTGGGGCTCTATGAGCTGGATGCAACTCTTGATGCCGACAAGACTGAGCATGCTGCGACCCTGACATTTGGCAATGATCGCCTGAATCGCTGGTCTGCATTGCCTGTGGGAATGGACTATGAGCAGCTGAAGACTGCCATGTGTCGCATGATGGGTAATTCTGCTCGTCAGCGTTATTCGGCCGTCTCTCAGTTCAGATCTCTGCCGGCCACCTCGCGAGGGTCTCTCGAAATGGATTGAGACATCGTGGCTCTTAGTTTCGATCACTCCGGCATTTCAGCTCCGGTGTGATCCGGACGTACAGCACGGCACCGGGAGAATGTGGGGCAGGCGAGTTTCTCATGGAAATTCGCCTGCCCTTTTTTTATGAGAGAAGTTGCCGTGCGGCGTCTGTCGCTTACATTGTTGATGGGCTCATTTTCGAGCTGAATCTCTTTCTGAATTTGTCGCACTGACGCAGCGCAGAATCTCTGACTGACAGAGCGTCAAACGGACTTCTGAGAGTTCCTTGTCCTTGAGCGGCCTTGTTGCCTTTACGCCCAGAAAAATGTCTCCATCGGGAGCCAGCGTCCGCTGTTGCCCCCCCCCGTCCTCAGCCCGCTGAAAATTGTGTTCGCAGAGACGGCATTGTTTAGTCGTTTTGACGCCTGAGACACTACCAAAAAGCAGATGCAGCGGACTTCAGGGACCTGCTACACCGGACGGCTTTCTCTTGCAGCTGTTCTGCGATGGTCGGCGACAGTTTTCGAAGACTTTGGCGGCGAACAAGGGCGGGGTAGACAAACGGCCGACCGCCGATTCCTCCGGAGTACCGCGTGCGACGCGAATCATCATCGGATGCTTACTGGGGGTGAACCTCCATGCGGAAATCTCGCATACGCGGGTCAGTGGTGGGAAAGCCCTGAAGCGAAATAGGGAGACCAGGGCGCACGACAACCAGAGATTTCAGTTTCTCCAGACGATCGTGTTGGCGGGCAGAAGAATTGGGGCTTCAAAGAGAACCGTTGGCGGACAAAAACAATGCGACAGCACAATGAGATGAGTTGAGCTGCGTTCAACGAATCGTTTGTTCCGACTTGCTGTTCGCATCGAATGGGGCGTCAACGCCCTTTCCGTGACCTGCCGCCGATTCATCCCGAATAACCGGTGCGACTCGATCCACGGCCGGCCTCCACCTGATGGCAAATCTCCATTCCGGAATCTCGCAATCGCGAGCCAGCGAGTGGAAAGCCCTGCAACGAAATAGGGAGACCGGGGCGCAAGAGGACCAGAAGTTTCAGTTCGTCCAGGCGGTCGCGTTAGGGGGCAGGAGAATTGAGTCTTCAAAAAGAATTATTGGCGGACAAAAAAAATGGGACGGCACAATGGAATGAGTTGAGTTGTGTTGAAGGAATCATTTGTTCCGACTCCCTGTTCGCCTGAATGATTTCACAACACGCTTTCCGGAAGTAGTTCTGCCCATCTGTTGTGCCCACGTCGCACAAAAAAACTCTTCGATGAGTCGAAGGGTGGATCAGCAGAGACTTGTCACATCGCGGAGGTCAGGTGCGTGGCCTGATGACCGTGCATGAACAAGTCATGCCTGACCCGAGAAGCGAACTCTGCGAGTCCTGCCAAAAAAGAACTGTGTGTTTCGTCTCCTCGGACCGGATGTCGGTGGGAAAGCACTAACAAGTTCAGATCACCATTTCTGCGGTTCCTGTGAACTGGACTGCAGCGCGAATTCACTTTTGATGTTATTTGGAGAAGAGCAGTGCGAACTACCATGTGGAGTCGGAAGTTGCTGCGGCAGCTTGTGACATGGGCTTTGTTAGTGTGTTTTGTGTCGTCGTCGTTTGGTTTC
>CAIXQV010000223.1 GCA_903921605.1 uncultured Planctomycetaceae bacterium
TATAAGACTTCTCGCTTGTCGCAGCGGTCATCTCCGTCGGTATCTCGCAGGTACCAGATGTTCGGAATACTGAAACAGATCACCCCGTCACCGTAAGGAATCAGGCCGATTGGAATGTTCAATTCGTCGGCGAAGACCGTGACTTTATCCGCTTTTCCATCGCCGTCATGATCTTCCATGATGCGAATCGTGTCTCTGGGAGTTTGCTCCGGGGCTGCCGCAAACGGATACTCAAGCGAACTGCTGACCCACAAGCGGCCTCGTTTGTCGAACGCCAGATTCATGGGCTTGGCAACGTCCGGCTCGGAAGCAACCAGCTCAACGGTGAATCCCTGCGGCACAGCGAACGTCGCCTGTTGCTCCGCAGGGCTAACGGGTTCGCTCGTGCGAACTCCCAGCGCAAACGGATCTTCTGCCTGTTGAGCGGAAACAGGTGAACACGACATCAGAAACAACGAACACAGAATGGTCAGGAAAAGCTTGGGACGAAAAGGTCGGCGTAACCGCATTCCAAAAGACTCCGACAAAACAGACAGGCAGGCGTGGGAACCGCTAATCATAGCGAACGCCTTTTTTCGCAGCCACCAGGCAGCCGGTCCATGGAAAGCTGTCGAAGGCTCTCGATGCACAAGTGGTCGAGTTCCGGTTGAAATCCCAGAGCAGAGGATCTTCGTGACGGCGTCTAGCCTGAAGCAATGCGGCATTGGGTCGGTCGGGCTTGCCCTGTGGAAATGCGTGCAGTCGTTAAAAACTGAATTTCCGGGCGTTGCAGCATTTGACAATGCCCAAACCAATCCGCAACATGCGGATGTGAGTCTTGGGGTAGCGGAAAAATGCCCCGGGATTGACTCCGATCTTTTGAGTTTGACGCCTACGGCTTGCTCCGAAACGGTGAGAACTCATCAAAATCCCCTTCACTGACGTTTGGTTACGGAATACCGCGTCAGTGATAGACAATCCCGTCATTTGCTCGCTGTCGCGAGACTCTGTCTTTCCAGTCTTCTCATCGATTTCTCCTTTGTCATCTGAAAGCACATCTGAATCTTCCGTTGCGCGCGTTCCACTCGTCGGCATTGTCGGCGGTGTGGGGGCTGGCAAAAGTTCGGTTGTGCGAAATGTGAAATCTCTGCAACTGCATTTCATTGATGCAGATCGCATTGGACACGATCAACTGACGGTGAAGAAAATCAAAGACCAGATCGTGAAGACGTTTGGAACTCAGGTTCTGGATTCTTCCGGAAACATCAGCCGGCCTAATCTGGCGGCTCAGGTTTTTGGTGATTCCTCTGAAAAACAAGAGAAGCGACAGCAACTGAACGCGATCGTGCATCCGGCCATTCGTGCGGAGATTCGTCGTCAAATCAATTCGGCCCCGCAGGATGCGGATGCCATTATTCTGGATGCTGCTCTGCTGCTGGAAGCGGGCTGGGCAGACGAATGTAACGCCGTCATTTTTATTGACACGTCTCTTGAGCAGCGGCGAAAACGAGTCGCTGAGACACGAGGCTGGTCGGCCGAAGAGCTTCAGCGGCGAGAGGCCTCGCAACTGAGTCTTGAGGAGAAACGGCGAAGATCTGATTTCTGCGTGGACAACTCCGGAGACATCTCCGTGGCTGCTCACCAGATGGAACAAGCTTTGATGAAGATCATTGCTGATGACAGTTCTTTGCACGGTACAAAATGAGGCCTGGTTTTTGCGAGACGCATCGTTCAGGCCATAGCCTCAATTTTTGCCGCGTACTAAAAAGTTTCCCAACTCTGTATTTCTCTGATAATTCTTTGTTTTTTGATTCCCATCGTAGATCCTGATCCGTGAAATCTGAAGTTGTCGAACGGAATTCTCCGCAGGCCTCTGTCAGAGCTGTTCGACACTCCTCGACACCACGGCGACATGTTCAAACCTTACCGGCGTTTGAACTGTCACAAGATCTCTCCCTTCTTTGTTTTGCCGGTCCACCTTCCAAAACTGCCTGTCTGGAGGCCCGAAGCGGCCATGTCTTCTCGAACACCACGCCCTGACGAATCACGCCCCCCGGGAAACCCTCGCCTTCTTCGCCGTTCTGACTCGCCGCGATCTGACGAGAATTCAGTTGCCGACGAAGTCGAAAAACCGGTTTCCGAAACCTTCGCTCCGCCGGAGGGCAATGAGATCAATATCGCTGAACTTCAGCGAATGTCGATGAAGGATCTGCTGGCGATCGCGGAACAGGAAAAGCTGACTGAGTACCACGGGCTCAAAAAACAGGATCTGATTTTCAAGATCCTCAAAGAACGAACTCGGATGCACGGTCTGATGTTCGGCGAAGGCACGCTGGAGATTCTGCCGGACGGTTTTGGATTTCTCCGCAGTCCCGATTATCACTATCTGCCTTGTCCCGATGACATCTATGTCAGCCCCAGTCAGATTCGTCGTTTCGGTTTGCGTACGGGGGCCACGGTCGCCGGGCAGATTCGTCCGCCGAAGGAAAACGAACGCTACTTCGCGTTGCTGCGAGTCGCTGCGATCAATGGCGAAGACCCTAACCTGCTGACGAACAAAGTCTTCTTTGATGACCTGACCCCGCTGCATCCCGAACAGCGTCTGCGACTCGCCGACAACGCGGAATTCATGAGTACTCGCGTGGTTGATCTGATTGCACCGATCGGCCTTGGACAGCGAGGTCTCATCGTGTCGCCTCCCCGCGCCGGGAAGACTGTGCTGCTGCAGCAGATGGCGAAGGCGACTCTGCAGAATCATCCGGACGCCTACGTGATCGTGCTGTTGATTGACGAGCGACCGGAAGAAGTGACCGACATGGAGCGGAAGCTGAAAGGTCGCAATTGCGAAGTCGTCAGCAGCACGTTCGATGAATCCACGTCGCGGCATATCCAGGTGGCCGAAATGGTCATCGAAAAAGCCAAACGCATGGTCGAATATGGCCAGGATGTGATCATTTTCCTGGACAGTATTACTCGCCTTGCGCGTGCCTGGAACACGGAAATCCCAAACTCCGGCAAGACGCTTTCGGGCGGTGTTGACGCGAATGCTCTGCAACATCCCAAGCGATTCTTCGGGGCCGCTCGCTGTGTCGAAGAGGGCGGCAGCCTGACGATCATCGCAACGGCTCTGGTGGATACCGGAAGTCGCATGGATGAAGTGATCTTTGAAGAGTTCAAAGGCACCGGCAATACTGAACTTCACCTGGATCGTCGGCTCGTGGAAAAACGAATCTGGCCGGCGATCGACGTGAATCGCTCGGGAACTCGCCGCGAAGAGCTTTTGCTGAACGAAGATGAGCTGAAACTGGTTTGGGTGCTTCGTCGAGTTCTCAACGAGATGAATCCGTCCGAGGCGATGGAACTGTTGATCAATCGAATGAAACGCACCAAGTCGAACGAAGAGTTTTTGCTGTCGATGAATCTTGGCTGACGATTGAACCAGCCTGGCTTGATTGTCTTCAATTTGAGCCAGTAACGAAGATCCCGTCGGCGGAGCGACGGGTGTACTGTACGCCAGTCGCTCCGCCGACGGGGCTGCTCTGTGCAATCACCGAACAGGATGTCGACCCCAAACGATCACGCAGAATCACGTCCA
>CAIXQV010000224.1 GCA_903921605.1 uncultured Planctomycetaceae bacterium
CCAAACGACAAACCTGATTCTATGCCCAATTCTGAACGAGTATCCCGAGCGAATTCCGCGATTCCGGCCGAATTCCGAGCCAAATCGAATCAGTTACCCCTATATGAACACCACAACGGGCATGGTGGGGCCGCTGTTCGGAAGAAACAAGCATAGGTTCTCTATGTTAGCTGCTCCGTGTTGGAATCTGCTGATTTTTCCAATTTTCCGCCCGGCTACACCCTCCATCCGGCATCCCGCGTCCAGCAAATCGTCCGCTTGCGCGGCGCCACCCGACCCAGACGAATTGCAGAAACTATTCCGAGCGGAAGAAAAACAGCCTGCGAATAGCGTGCAGCAGCCCCTCAGGGGTGCCTTCCTTCGCCTCATCCTTAAGTGCTTCTAAAGGCGGATGCAGGAGCTTATTGACGATCCGCTGAATCGTCGCTTCAATTGCCTGTCGCTGAGCACTCTCCAGCGTCGGCAGTTTACGATACAGACGATCCAACTCCGAACGGCTGATGTCTGTCCAGTGCTCACGCAGACGATGAATCACCGGGCCCGTCGCACGATGATAAATCTCCTGCATGAATGTTTTCGTCTGAGCAGCAATAATCCCTCGAGCCTTCTCAACCTCGGCTTCTCGGGCCGCGCGGTTGCGGCTGCAGGTTTCTTCCAGTGCATCCAGGTCATACAGGAACACGTTATCGTCGACGGTTCCCGCGGCCGGATCAAAGTCACGCGGTGCCGCCAGATCCAAAATGAATACCGGATGCCGTTGCGAGCGTGCTCGAGCTGCCGCGAAGCGTTCCTTCGTAATCAAAGTCTGCGAAGCCCCGGTGGTGCTGACGATGACATCGGCTTTGGCCAGCCATTCGTCCAGCGTTGAAAAATCTACCGCCTCACCCTTGAACTTCGCGGCCAAACGCTCGGCTCGTTCGCGGTTGCGATTCGCCACGACAATTCGTTTCACGCCCTCCGACTGCAGATAAGTCAGCGTCTCTTCCGCCATCTCCCCCGCGCCGATGACCAGCACGGTTTTGTTGTCGAAACGACTGAAAATGCTCTTTCCAAAGTCGCCGACTGCCACACTAGCGATCGAAACTCGCCCGTCGGCCAGACCCGTTTCCGTGCGGACCTGTGCCGACACTTTCAACGCATGCTGGAACAGAACGTTGGTCAATGGACCGCAGGCTGCGTTCTCTTGAGCAACCCGATAAGCCTCTTTCACCTGATTTACAATCTGCGGCTCACCCAGCACCATACTATCGATGCTGCAGGCGACTTCGAACAGATGCTCTACGGCCGCCGTTCCTGACTGAGCCAGCACGGAATGCACAAACTCATCGGTTGGGACGTTATGAAACCGGCTGATGAAACGAGTAATATCGTCGAAGGAAACACCGTCATCTTCGCGTTCATCGGCCGCGTAGATCTCAACCCGATTGCACGTTGAAAGGACAACCAACTCAGAATCAGGATGAATCTCACGCCATTGCGAATAGGCGTTGTTCAGCAATTCGGAATTCGAAAACGCCAGACGCTCACGCAGCTGAACTCCGGCCTTATGATGATTACAACTGATGACAAGAACGTTCACCGGCCCACCCCCTGAGGAATTTCCTCAGTCGAAGACATTGGCGAAACGTCATCGTTACGCTGAGCACTCTCCGGGGATGCGTCCTTCTTCTTTTCTGACGCATTGTCGGACGAGTTTGCACGAGGGCGGCCATGGAACGTATTCAAATTCCCGGATCCAGCCAGCAACATCGGGCCAAGAACGGCAACGATCAGAAATCCTCCGCTAAGCAGAGATAGCTGAGCAACCGACTTGCCGGTTTGGTGAGACCCTTTCAGCAGTCGACCCAGAAACAGCACCATCGCCAGCCAGGCGAAAACAGTCGTCACGATGGTCGGGTCCCACCAGGAGATCGACTCGGATGGATCGGAACCTCGGTTCCAAGATATCAGCAGGAATCCTGTCAGCAGACCGATCGTCAGGCAGGGAACCGAGAAAACCACCATCCAGCGATTCCACGCGGTCAGGTTTTCGAGGCTGGGCAGAGGCAATTTCTGAAGCCACTTCGAGCGTCCTCGCAGTTGCTGATGATTCAACAGATACATCAGGCCGGAAATGGA
>CAIXQV010000225.1 GCA_903921605.1 uncultured Planctomycetaceae bacterium
AGAGTTGGGCGATACGAAACTCTGAGTGCAGACCTGGAAGAGATCCGTCAGGCCATCGGACTTCCAGAATCATTGCAATTGCCCACGGCCAAGGCCGCGCATCGAACGGACCGTCGTCATTATTCCGAGCTGATCGATGCTCACTGCCGCAGGAAAATTGAAGCCATGTTCACTCGCGAGCTATCGATGTGGGACTATCGGTTCTGAAGATTTCAGAGAGTTAGTCGACCTCGAACAATAACGTTCTGCACGTCCAGCTTTGAGTCGAGAATCAGCAGGTCGGCTCGTTTTCCTGTTTCAAGGCTTCCCGTCTGGCGAGCAATTCCTGTTCGTTCCGCGGGAGTCAGACTGGCCATTCGAATGACATCGGGAAGACTCGCCGATGTGCTTGCTTTCATGTTTCGGACCATGTGGTCCATACCAACGATGGAACTGGCCAGACTTCCATTCGGAGCCCAGCCCACGCGACCATCACTGTGAAATTTAGTGCCTTCAGTCGAGTGCCCAAAGAGGTATTCTCCCGGCGGCCTATCCAGCGCGCGGTTGCAATCGGTGACAAGGCAAAGTCGATTCGGGCCCTTCAAGCGATAGGCGAACTCCAGAAGCTCCGGAGCCAGATGACAGCCATCAGCGATCACTTCCGTACTCATCTCCGGATTCATCAATACGAACTCTGCCATACTGGCCTGCATGGGGACATTGAACCGCTGTCGCATCGACGGTACAGAACTCATCGCGCACCAGAAGTGGTCCACATGTCTCATTCCGGCGTTGAACGCTGTCTGCATTTCTGACCAGCTGGCGTTCGAATGTCCGCAGGTGACAAGGCACTTGTTGCGACGAGCCAATGCGTAGAAGTCTGATGCTCCTGGAAGTTCAGCTGCGCATGTGGCGATGCGGATCATCTTTGTGGCGAAGTACTTTTCGTATTCGCTTAGCTTTGGAGGGCGGCAGCCGTCTTTCGAATGACATCCGACTTTGTCTTCTGCAAAGTACGGGCCGTAAAGATGAACTCCGGCGATGTTCGGAACGAATGATTTCTCCGAGTTCTTTCGTACCGTCGCACAAGCCTGAATCATGGTCATCAGACTTTTGAAGCTGCCTGTCGTAGTCGTGGGGAAGATTGTGGTTGTTCCGTGCCGCGCGTGAGCTTTGCAGGCCGTTTGGACGGCTTCCGATGTGCCATCCATAAAGTCGGCGCCGTTTCCGCCGTGAACATGGATATCGATGAATCCGGGTGAGATGAATCCACCATCGGCATCAACTTGTTCCACACTCTTTGGCAGACGTTTTCGCTTCCCGACGGAAACAATCTTCGACCCTTTCCAGCGGACCATTCCGTCTTCAAGCAATCGATCGGGCAGTACGACGGTACCGTTAAGAACGGCGTACTCTTGGGCTCCTGAATCTTTCATGGGGCGGATTGGTTCTGCAGAGTTTCAGGTGGGACCTTGGTGTCCTGTCAAACAGGTCTGCCGTTGCTGGCGACCTGTCAACTTAATCCCCTGAGCATGCCTCAGGGGTTTGCAGGCCTTTACGCTACGGGTCTTTGGTGGTGCAAGAGCCGTTAAACCACCGACGCGGGGTCGGTGGCGGGTGAAGCAAAGAGCCGCTATCGAGCATACAGTTCTGCGAAGGCTTGTCGATAGGGGAGTTCGTTCTTTGGAAACAACGCTTCAAAAGTCGAGTCTTCAGTCGCTCCCTTTTGGAAACGGCGTTTCTCGAACACAGGCATCGTGTGCCCTGTAATCTGTTCAATCCCTCGACGCACGACTTCACCTTTGAGTTGATAGAGTTTGTCGTGCTGCCAATCGGTAAGTTCGATAAACGGGATTCCTTCGGAAACTTCGATCACATTGGGCAAAG
>CAIXQV010000226.1 GCA_903921605.1 uncultured Planctomycetaceae bacterium
CACATGACGATCAGCATGGAATCATTCCATGACTGTACCGTCGATGTAGAAGTGATGGCGTCTCGATTTGAAGACGGACTTTACCTCCGCAAGATCCGCCTGCACAAAAGTGGCACGAGGGAAGCCGTGCAGTTCGGCTATGTGCGGTTTAATCTTGACTACGTCACTGAAAAGGTCCGAGCTGAAATCCTGGCCGAGAAAACTCCTTTGGGCCGCGTGCTCATCCAGCACAACGTCTTTCGCCATGTGGATCTCGGTGCCATCCTGCGATTCACGGCCGGGGCTGGACTGGCCGATTACCTGAACATGAACGTCGGCCAGACGACCTATGGTCGCCTCGCCACAATCTTCTGCAACGGCGCACCGGCAATTGATCTGCTGGAAGTTTCTTCGCCGCTGGATTGATTCCAACCTTTGGACTGCTGTAGCCCGCTGCAACTTTCGGAACCACAGCCTGCTGTGGTTCACTTGTTCTGATCGCAATCAACTCCGGGCCGTAGTTCGGCAGCAGGCTGCCTGCACAAAAGCGGCAGCAGGCTGCCGCAGTCCAAGACAAGAATAGTCAGCTTATTCGTTGCTGAGTACTTCTTCGGGGTCCTTCTGGATCGGTTCGCTCTTGTCCCACTTGGAAGCTCGAAGCTCTTCCGCCGGTTCCATGAATGGTCGAACAACTCGCAGGCCAACTCCAAGTGCGTCGGTGAAGTACCAGATGCTTTGAGGAAGCTGAGGATCCTGTTGCTTCCACTCTTCGCTCGATCCTTCTCGCACTGCGCTTCGCAGCATTTCGGCCGGATCGTCCCAGCCACCGCCGCGGACAATACGAGGATACTCGGTCATCGGAATCGTGAGTGGATCAACGGCAGCACTGCCGGCTCGTAACTTGTAAGTGTCCGGAACGTACTGGTCAAGAACCCATTCCGCGACGTTTCCATGCATATCATAGAAGCCCCAGGGATTTGGTTTCTTCTTGCCAACCGGATGATAAATGCCTTCGCTGTTGTCCGTGAACCAGGCATGCTCGCCAAGCTGCGAAACATCGTCACCGAACGAATACATAGTAGATGTTCCCGCGCGGCAAACGTATTCCCATTCTGCTTCGGTCGGCAGTCGGTAGTATCGTCCCGTCTTCGCGCTTAGCCACGTGCAGAACATTCTCGCAGAGTGCTGCGTCATGCAGATCGCCGGATTGTTCTCACGGCCCATCCCGAAACTCATGTCCGTGTACGGTGGAGTCGGACGAGTGACGGAATCAGCCAGCTTGTCGCGCGGAGTTGTCGGTTTGCCATAGGCCGCACGGCGAAGGGAGTCGACACGGTCGCTCCAGACTTCGTACTGGTTCCAGGTGATTTCGTACTTGCTCATCCAAAATGGAGAGAGTTCGACTTCGTGCATTGGACCTTCGTCGTCGCGTCGGCCGGTTTCTGCATCCGGGCTGCCCATGACGAACTTTCCGCCCTTGACCGGCAGCATGTCCAGCTTGAAACTGGTGTGCATCAGCGGTTCGGAATAGGCTTTCATCTCTTCCGGTGTCGCCGCAATGGCCGCTGGCACTTTCACCGGCTCCACTTTCGCTTCCTGACCAGAGGCCGTGGTCGACAGCGTCAGGAGGATTGCCCCAAAGGTGATTTGGGACAAAAGAGCGGGAATTGTCGCAGGACGAAAAGGCTGTTTCGTCATCGTTTTGGGCCTTGATCGAAGTTCGCTGTTGGGAACAGCAGAGGTCAGGAATACACAGGATGCAAATTCAGGCGGTGATTTCTACACCTGATAGGGTCATGAATTCTGCGACCGACGTCAACGGCTGGCCCATGACATCGCTCCGTTGGTCTCGAACTTGGGCCGGGAAAACCGGAAAATCGGGTTCAGATTCTGCCTTTCTCCAGCGTACACTCCGTAGCCGGAAGCCTGCGGAAGATGAATTACGCAGGGTGGCCCGCGTCGGGCGGACTGCTGAAGCAGTATTGGTCGCGAGCCGAATGGCACTGGCCGCAGATGTTTGACTCGCTTTTGAGACATTCACCGGCGGGCAGTGCCGTTCTGCTCGCTGCATCAAAAGTCCACCGAAAAATTAATTTGGACTCGGGTTATTGAGCCCGCCGGACAGCGTGTGCCGTCCGGATTACAGAACATTCACAACAGCTTGCAGAGGTCGAATGTCACTATTGCTGGAATCCATCCGGAAATCGTACCGGGAACCCGGAGGACGCCGAATACCGGTGCTCGGGATCGAACGATTTGAAATGAAACAGGGAGAGCAGGTTGCTCTGCTGGGCTCAAGCGGTGGCGGCAAGACCACACTGCTGAATATCATCTCGGGAATCCTCACGCCGGACTCCGGGCGAGTTCTCGTCGATGGTCGCGACGTCGCGGCGATGCAGGAAGTCGTGCGCGATCATTTTCGAGCGGCGAAGATTGGAATTGTCTTTCAGACATTCAACCTGCTGCCTGCGTTTACGGCTTTGGAGAACGTCCTGCTGGGGATGTCATTCTCCGGCAAGGGCGTCGACAAGACGTTTGCAAAACAGTTGCTGGAGCGAGTCGGGCTGGGACATCGCCTGAATCATTCGCCTCAACAGATGTCAGTGGGCGAACAACAAAGAGTCGCCGTTGCCAGATCATTGGCCAACAAGCCTGTGTTGTTGCTGGCCGATGAGCCGACGGCGAACGTCGATCCTGCCAATCAGCAGTTGATCCTCGATCTGATTCGCGACACTTGTCGAGATCATAACGTTACGTTGCTGATGGTCACTCATTCACTGGAGGTCTCGGGAACATTTAAACGAGTCGAGAAGCTGCAGGACTTCAATCGTCCCGAGCTTTGTCTGCAGGAGCAAGCCGTATGAATCTGCTGACAATCGCCTGGAAGAGTATTCGCCAGCGCAGGCTGGCTTCGTCTTTGACTGCACTCAGTATCGGACTGGGTGTGATGTTAATGGTTCTCGTGCTGGTCATTTTTGGCGCGGTCGATAGCGCGTTCAATCAGACCAGTGTGGGTTACGACCTGATCGTTGGCCCCAAGGGCAGTGATCTGCAACTGGTGCTCAGCGCGGTTTATCGCATGCAGCCGCCGATTGAGAACCTGCCGTATCTGTTCCTTGAACAGATGCAGAAGGATCCGCGAGTTGTCTCGGCGGTGCCTCTGGCTTTTGGCGACGTGACCAAAGAAGGATCATTCCCCATCGTTGGCACAACGACGCAGTATTTCGAAAATGAATACATGCCTCGCCGGAAATTTCGCATCCGC
>CAIXQV010000227.1 GCA_903921605.1 uncultured Planctomycetaceae bacterium
CCGGCCGGAGTTCGCAACGCCGAACCGATCTTCCCATTCATCCTTGAACGCGATGACGATGTCTTGAAGCTGACCAGCCTCCGCGATCTGCTGGCTGAACTCCGCAGGCTCGGGGAAAAAGGCCTGACACTGACACGCTTCAAAGGTCTCGGCGAAATGAACTCGGAAGAACTTTGGGATACCAGTATGGATCCCGAAAAACGAACGCTGCTGCAGGTTCGCATGGAAGATGCGGCCGCTGCTGATGAAATCTTCCGAGTGCTCATGGGCGATGCCGTCGAGCCGCGACGTGAGTTCATCGAGAAGCACGCACTTGATGTAAAAGAGCTGGATATTTAGCTGGACAGCGCCATCTTTGGCGACTCAGATTCAACGAAGTAGTATTCTGTTCATGATTTTTCGTGTGAAACGAAGGCCCTTCTCCCCCTTGGGGGAGAAGGTGGCCGATAGGCCGGATGAGGGGCAGATCGTGACAGGCAACGTGTGAAAAATGCCCCCTCACCCCAGCCCTCTCCCCCAATTTTTTGGGAGAATGCTGCCATGTGAAGCCATGCAAAATCCGCAAAAAACTGGGGGAGAGGGGGGACATGTCGCTGGCCAACTAGGCCGTCTCAGGCCAGTCCCTTCGTTTAACCCGTGGTGGACAGGCCGGGGTTTCTCTGCCTGAATTTGGCAGGGAACAGATCGCTCCGCACGATTAACAACGGAAGACTTTGGCGATGCGCTTAGGATTGATCAATAGTGCCTGGGCTCAGGCCGGGCGAGATACCGCGTGGGGGATTCAGAAGACCCGCGAGATTGGTTTTGATGCCATCGACATCTTTACTGATCCGCTGGATATCGATGTTCGTGAGCGACAGCTCATCCGGCGCGAATGCAGTCGAGCCGGGTTACCCGTTGTTTCCGTATGTTGTGTGGCCACAGGGCTGATCGACTTCAATCCGTCGGTGCAGCGATTTCATCTCGATCGTTGCCGAAGTTTTCTGGATCTCTGCTTTGAACTGGAAGCTGAAAATCTGCTGCTGGTTCTAGGTGAGTACATCTGGAATCAGGAAGTCATTCCGCCGGCAGAACAATGGCGAACCGGTGCCGACAATTGCCGACGACTGGCTGACTACGCGGATTCGCTTGGCCTCAAGATCGCTATGGAACTGGAACCGTTTCCACTGTCCCTCGTCAACAGCGTCGACAGTATGGTTCGGTTTCTGGATGCCGTGAATCATCCGGCTCTCGCGGCCAATATTGATGTGTCCCACCTGCATCTGGCGAAAGTGGCTCCGGAAGAATTGAGCCGCCTGAAAGATCGTGCCATCCATGTTCATATCTCCGATTGCGATGGCATCAAACACGGCGATCTGCCACCGGGACATGGCGTCGTGAACTTTGCTCCGTATCTGACGGAGATCGCCAAACTGCAGATGGGCGGAACGATGGCGATTGAGCTGGAGTATTCGCCCGAACCGGACCGCATCGAAGAATGGGTGCGAGAAGCCTACACTGCGACAGCCGCCTTGATGAAGGCGGCGGGGTTAAGGGATTGAGCGGTTGAGGGCCTGAGGCTGCGATTGAGTCGATAAGCATTCATCAGCTTTTTTTTAGCTGCACCGTTCCGCCCACTTCGTTTGTTGTCGAACCAAATTCTGTCCGGCTGCGTGTCGACATGATTCGTCCACAGCTTTTGTATTGAGAGAGGTCAGGTCGCAGTGGCAAAGATCATAACATTCGGCGAAATCATGGCACGCATGGCTCCGTCGGGAGTACTGCGACTTCGTCAGGTGTTGCCGGGGTCGCTGGATGTTACTTTTGCCGGGGCAGAAGCCAATGTGGCGGCCTCCCTGGCTCAA
>CAIXQV010000228.1 GCA_903921605.1 uncultured Planctomycetaceae bacterium
ACTTCCCATGTTTCGGTACGTTCAGGACCACAGATCCGATCCACATTATCTTGGCTTGGGCCTGCGGAATGATCCTTTGCGGTACGTTCAGTATCTCACTGTCGTTCAAGTTCAATGGCATCTTTGATTCTTCCGAAAAAAACTCGCCTCGTGCCTTCTATGCCTGTGACTACCATGTCGCGATCGTCACACGCTTCCATGTGTTCGTCGCTGTGCAGATGTAGAGATAACTTGCATCATTGCACCACTCTCCTGCGTTCCCCGCCGCTGTGGCCGATGCTGGCGTGCGTTGCGTGCGCACGCGAAGGCAGTTGCCAGCAATGTCCAATGGGCTTGTTAAGTTATTAGCCGTATGCCCTGTGCCAACGCCCCAATAACCTTCTTTAGACAATCGTGCCCCGATTGCTACGGTTCCCGCATTATTGGTGGAGAATTGAAGCTCAGTCGCACCAGTATCCAAAACGTAAGCACATTCGATATCTGCAACAACACGAGCACCCGGTGCAGTAGCGTCTGAACCATAGAATTCAACAGCCCCGACAAGTTGCCCAACACTCGCTGTTGTGTCAGTGCTGGAAATACGGATCGTTGCAGAGTCAGCCGCCGAGAGTTCCAATAACTTCTGTGGGGTTGTGAAATTAGTCCCTATCCCTACATTTCCGTTGTCAGCAATAATTACGCGAGTGGTTAGTGTCGTCGAGCCAACTGGGGTAGTGAGAAACCTCAGGTTTCCGCCACAAGCTGTAGGGGTAAAATCTTCAGACGCATACATATAGACGCCTGCGGACGCTTGAGTGTGAAACGCCTTCGCACCGCCACCCCCGTCGTGATACCCTACTACGTTCCAAAATGCTATGAGGTCATTTAATTGAACTTCTGACGGTATCGCCAGTGTCCCATTTGCCCTTCGATGACGGATACCGTTATGCGTACCATAGCTGTCGAAGTACAGACTTGCCGTGCGAATGAAAACATTTGCTGATTCCGCAATCACTGAGCTATTGAAAGTCGCTCCGCCATTAACGGCAAAGCTCGTACTGCACGTCACTGGGTCCGAAAAAGTGAAATGAGAGCCAGCCCCAACCGCATTGAACGTGACTCCACCCGTCGAACCAACCGTGGTTGAAAAGTAGTTCGAATCGTTGAACCCGATTCTCAATTGCTCAGTCGTTGAAATCACATGCGTCCTCGCAGAAATCGTTGCTCCGGTTCCGATGCCTACGTCACCAGTAGATCCAATACGCATTCGCTCTGTCGGTGTTCCCGTAGTTGTATCTGTGGCAAAAACAATAGCCGCGTTTGCGACCGTTGCGCTTTCACTGAGACCAGCAATCCATGCCTTGATTCCAGCACCCGGCGCAGTCGTGTCAGCAGACCAGAATGCGATCTTGCCGAGAACTTGACCGATGCCATTCAACGTACTGTTATCGCGGAACAGCAACGTGTTATTTTCTGCTCCGGAAGCGTTGCTCCCCGCAATGCCGACTAAGCCAGAATTTGTATATGAAGTGCTGTATGAGCCGAACCATGTTGTGCCGACGTCGGTAATCGTCATTCGTATTGACGACTGAGTTTCACCGGGGCCAGTCGTGTTAAAGTGCATGCGTGTCGGGCGATTCGGTGCCGAGGTAAACGCCTCCGTGGCAACCACTTGGATTGCCGCAGACGTGCCTATTGTGGTTCCGTGGTATCCCTGAAACAATATCTGAGCAATCGTATCACCGGCGTTTAGTGCTGTGGGTAATGCTTCTGTGCCTCGGTATTTCCTGAACGTGTAGATGGCTGCGGTAGCGTCATCGCCGTATTTGTTCTGGCGAACCAGTCCGTTGCCGAAAAGGCCCAGTTCACCGCTGGTCGAGAATTCTGCCCACTTGGTGAGCACAGTCGGCGTCGCGCGGTCGTATGTCCCAATGGTCAATCCGCGAGTAGAACCCGCTGCCGTCCCGACGAATGTTCCCAGTTCAAAGTTGGCAGATGCGACGGATTTGAGACGAATACCCTCCTGTGAGTCTCCAGTGGTGGTAACAGTCGACCAAGTACTGTACAGCTCCAGTGACTGCCGATTTGTTCCGTTTTCCAGCTTGAAAATGTTTGCCGTTGTCGGGTCCACTTGCGGCAAACTGATTGCGGTCAAAACTCCCTCTGCTGTTGTTGCCGCTGTGATGGTTCTTGCCAACGCACTGAAGTCCGCAACCGCAGCAGTTCCAGACCCAGTGAAATATGGAATCTTATTCGCCGCACTGGTCAGTCCTGCTATCGCCGCCAAGTCAGCGTCATACGCCTGCACATTGGTGCCAATAACCAGCCCCAGCGTCGTCCGCTGTGCCGCTGCGTCAGCATCATCGAGCAGGTTGCGGCCCACCGTTGTGATGGCCGTGCGTGTGGCGAGGCCGGAAGAATCGTAATAGATGAATTGATCGAAAGGTTGCGGGCAGTTGGCGATGTTCTGCAACATGCCCGCATAGCCCTGCACGTTGGTGCCAATGGTCAAGCCCAGTGTTGCACGGGCCGTGGCCGCGTCAGTGTCATCCAACAGGGTTCGGGCGAAGGCTGTGATGGTGGTGAGGCCCGCTGTACCTGACCCGGTGAAATACGGAAGCCGATCCGCAAAAGTGGTCAGTCCTGCTATCGCCGTGAGATTGTTATTCAGTGGCTGGTACATATTCAATGCCGCTGTCATCGTAAGATAAGTTGCGGCAGCGGTGGACTGAAGCAGATACGAAGCGGATGCCGTTGACTGCGTAAGGTAAGTGGATGCAGCGGACGAGATGGTCAGGTATGGAGCGAGGTTTTGATCTCCCGTGTTGGTTCCAGACAGCCCAAGATCCCATTTCAACGTAGAGAGCAGCTGCACCTCTGGCGGACCCTGACCAAAGCTGCTCCGATAGAACACCGTTCCGGAATTCACCATTGCCATCTTGGCGAGAGTCACCATTCCTTCCCCGATGGAGGTGACGATGACATTCGAACCGGTACCGCTGACATCCCCATTCATTATGATTAACTGATCCCCGCTATTTGTTCCTGACAGGTTGCTGGCTGAGATCGCTCCAGAGAACGTTTTATCACCAGCGAAGGTTTGGGTGCCGGTGCTAACAACGCCGCGTGCTGTTGCGCTCGCATTGGGCAGGTTGAACGTGTGGGCCGTTCCTGACGAAGAAATGGCGAAGTCGGTGCCGGATGATCCGCTCGCAAAGGTCTGAGTCGATCCCGTGAGTCCATTGAGAGAGACAAGGCCCGTGGCCACTGCTGACCAGGTTCCATCATCACGCAGCAACTTTGTGCCGTCCGGTGTTCCCGTGATGGCCAGCTTGCCCAGGGCGATCGAGCCTGCCAGCATCGCGTTCGTGACAGCCCCGGCTGCAATGGTTGTGGCAAATGTTCCCGTCCCGGAGCCAGTCACATTTCCTGTCAACGTGATTGTCTGGTCTCCGGTGTTGATTCCAGTGAGCTCGAGGTCGGCTTTCAAAGTAGTCAGCGTCTGGACTTCAGGCGCACCTGAGCCGGCCGTTTTGCGATAGAACACTGTGGAAGTGGAGACGTTGGCCATCTTCGCCAAAGAGACCGAGGCTGCTGCGATCGTTGCAGCGAAAGAACCTATACCCGTCCCCGTAACGTCACCAGTCAATGTGATCGTCTGGTCTCCGGTGTTGGTTCCAGACAAGTTACTGGCTGAGATGGCCCCCGAAAAGGTTTTCGCGCCAGCGAAGGTCTGGGTGCCGGTTGTTACGACGCCACGGGCCGTTGCACTGGCACTTGGCAAATTGAAAGTGTGCGTCGTTCCAGAACTGTCGATGGCGAAGTCAGTCCCCGTGGTTCCAATGGAAAACGTTTGACTGACTCCCGTCAACGTGTTCAGCGACGTGATCGCTGAGAACGACGGTAGCTGCCAGGTTCCATCATCACGAAGGAACTTCGAGCCATCCGGCGTTCCAGTGATTGTGAGCTTACTGATGGCGATCGAGCCTGCCAGCATGGCATTTGTCACCACGGCAGCCCCGATCGCGGTCGGAAACGATCCTGTTCCCGTCCCAATTACATCTCCGGTCAACGTGATGGTCTGATCGCCTGAGTTGGTCCCCGTTAATCCGAGGTCCGTCTTCAGGGTTGCGAGGGTCTGGACTTGTGGAACTCCGGTTGATGCTGTCTTCCTGTAGAAGACGGTACCCGTGGCAACGTTCGCCATCTTGGCCAGCGTCACGACGCCATCTGTGATGGTGAGTGCGGTTGATCCCGTGACATCACCTGTGTGAGTCGCGTTACTGACCAGACCGGAATAGAGCAAGTTGACGGCATTGTCCCCG
>CAIXQV010000229.1 GCA_903921605.1 uncultured Planctomycetaceae bacterium
CGCCGCGATCAGAAACGGAAACCCCGGCGGTCGATAGGCCGTGAGTTGAAACTCCTGAGCATTACATCCGGCTTCACAGTGTTGCACTGCTGACGGCTCCGCTTTTCCCGCCAGAATGGGCAAATCGGACGGGCAGTATCCGAAACCTGATCCAGCGGCGAGGTTATATCCAAGCCTCTCGTAGCTGTCACTATCTCCGCCATTCTCCGGCGAGGACGACAGCCCGAAGTTCCGCGACGCCACAAACAGAAAAATCGTCAGCGTACCAACGAAAATCAGCACACCCGGGAACATCAGTCGAGCTTGCGAACCAGCGCAGTTCGCACTGAGCATTTGTTCTGACGCTTCGTTCGGGGCTTTCCTCTCTCGCATTGAACTCTTCTACGTCTTTTCCGAACGCGAATCAAGAGCCCCGCGATTCGGCATTTTCCAGAATCTATCGAGATTGAACATCAGGAAGACCAGCAGTTCGAGTGTCACGTCTCTTTCAAAGGCTCCGGCACAATGGAGACGCCCACGTGGTCGCTGATTGTTCTGCAGATCAACAACTCGATCCCTCGCTGACGCTTCGGGTTGGGATAGACTGAAGTTTCTTCGGGACTGTGCGTAAGTCGCATCGTCCTCGAATCGCAATCATTCGAACGCACGCTTATGCCGGTAGTAAACTTCCAGCGTGAGCAGCGCGAGTGATGTTGCGTAGACGCGGCCACCGGAATTGTCGTGTCCTCCTTGCGGCGCCCAGCTTCCCCTTGCGTGCCCTTCTGTCGCCTGAGATTCAATCAGCAGATCTCGCATGACATGATTCCATTCATCCCACGGTTCGCCACCATAGTGATGCAGCACTTGAGTCGCATAGTACCAGTAGTACAGCTCACCGCCGACGCGTGGCAGATGCTCCTGAAGATACTCGACCCCCGCACGAAGTTCACCGCGTCGGAGTTTGCTGGAGGTATAAACTCGACACAGCAGTCCTTCTGCAACCATTGCATCCGTGATCCGATCACCCGGCATATAACGATAGCCGCTGCCCGCTTTGTCGGTCTGAACAGAATCAAGGTATACCGAGACCTTTGTGAACACTGACCTGGGGATTCTCAGGCCTCCCTGTTGAGCACTTCGCAAAGCGATCACCTGCCAGCCCGTTACGCTCGTATCACCGGCTTCTCCCGGACCGTATCTCCAGCCACCGCCTTGATGTTGTGCCATCACAATGTAGTCGATGGCTCTCTGAGCTGGTGCTTTGAGTTTTGGATCCTTTGTCATTGCGTATGCTTCACATAACGCAATCGTGGCCACTCCATGAGAGTACAATGTGCCCGACATGCAATTCTGAAAGGTGCCTTCTTTAGTCTGATCGGCGATGAGCCAGTCCAGTCCTTTCTGCACTGTATTCTTGTATTTTCCATTCTTGTGAGTGTATCCGGCTCCCAGAAACGGCAGCAGTCCGAAGCCAGTCCCGCCCGCATCGCTGTTCAAGCCCGGATTTCCACACTGGCCATCACAATCATCCACCTGCGAGAAGCCATCTAAGCTCCACGCCCCGCTTTTCTCCTGATGTTTTGCCAGCCATTTGAGACCCTCTTCCACGGCTTTTTCACTGGCCGCATTTCCGCCTTCCGATGCCGCCAGTTTCGCTCGTTCCGCGGTCCCGCGTCCTTCAAACATCCCCGGAGCCGTGGCCACGGCCTTTCCCTGCTCTCCCTGTTCCGGTGATTGCAATGATTCGATAGGGGCAATGGTGTATTTCTGCTTTTGCGGTCGCGCGGTGTCGGCGGCCTTGGTTGTCGTGGCCGTCTCCGAGGATGTCGTGTTGTTCGTCGCTGCCGTAAGATTATTCTGGTCCCCGGAAGCTTCCCCGGAAGCATCTGTCTGCGCAGTGCCCGGGATGGCGCTCTCCTGATCAAAGACGGTGACCTCATCGTTACCTGCGTCGTCAGCCTGGTTCGACTTGCCGTCGCCGACTCGATGGCCGCTGCCGTCACCTGTTCCTCCGTCGGCATCAGCTATTCCACCGCCGGCCAATAACGGCAGCCAGAACATCAGCATCAGCAGTGCGGCCAATAGCAAGCAGGAGAACACGCCGATCATTGTGCCGAGGACAACTCGGGGAGCGAAATAAGGCTCTTCAGCAACGCCGACAAATTGATCCGGCTGAACTTCCGTCTGCGACTCGGGTTTTAGTGATTCGTCGACTTGCTGAGACGATCTCATTGGGGAATTCACTGCGTTGACAGTTCGAAACGGCTTCCGCAGTTCGCTTTGTCGCACATTCACCGCAGAACACAAACATTCGCCGCAGGCGGGCGGGCGTTGAGAGCCCCCGAATTCTCATGAATCCGGTCAATTTCGACGCATGTCTGGGAATCTAAACCACATCTGTGCCGACTTTGAATCGTTGGAGCTGACTGTTTCCAAACGACGTTGTGATCGCAACATCAGCCGCGTCACGTCCGCGAGCCATCAGGACGCGGCCAATACGAGGCGTGTTGTTTCGGGCATCGAACGAGTACCACTGGCCGCCAAGAAACACTTCAAACCAGGCACTAAAATCCATTGGGCTCGGCTGAACCGGAACGCCGATATCGCCCAGATAGCCGGTGCAGTATCGAGCTGGAATATTCAGGCAGCGGCAAAGTGTAATCGCGAGATGCATGTAATCGCGGCATACTCCAACGCGTTCGCGATAAGCCTCCAGTGCGGTTCTCGTGGAACGAGCCTGCTGGTAGTCGAAGCGGATATGGCGATGCGCGAAATCACACACAGCCTGAACTCGCGGCCAGCCCGGTGGTGTGTTGCGAAATAAAGCCCACGCCAGATCCTTCAATTCACTGTCCACTTCGCAGTAGCGACTTGGCAACAGGAATGGCAGTGTAAAATCCGGAAGGTCCTGAACGGCTGACTGAACCGCTTCAGGAACAACGAGGTCCGGCAATCCGCTATCTTCCACAATCGCAAGATTTCGAAAAACGACAAATCCGGCCGGCACGACCGCTCGTGCACAACGGTTTCCGAAGTTATCGATAAATCGCGACACAGGCACTGGCGGTTGTATCGAGAACTGCTCCTGACTTCGCACGGTCGCATCGCGAGATGGATGCAGAAACATCATCAGTACGACAGGTGTCGATTCGGGAAACGTAAACGAGATTTCGAAATCGACTTGAAGCAGCATGAAGTGATCCTGAGACTAAAAAACGAATAGCAGAGTGATAACTTCAGCTACATGCCCAAACAACTGTTATTCGGCCGCCGCAGCGTCGACGGCTTTGTCAAGATCCTGCCAGGCGGCTTCCGCTCCATCGCGAAGATCGCTCCAGCCCAGTTCGCTGGCCTCACTGAGCGTCTTTAGTCTTTTCTTCGCCGCGTCTCGCCGAATCTTGAGTTGGTCGACCTTCTTATTCCATTCGACTCTGGCTTCCTCCGTAAGGTCCCGCTCCTTGTTCGCGAGTTGCTCAATCTTCCGATCAATCGATTCGAGTCGAGTCTTCAGCTTCGCCAGGAATGCCGCTCGAGCGGGACCGATTGCGTCTACGCTTCCATCGACTGCGTCGTCAATGTGCTCCCTGACTTCGTTCACCGTTGACTTCAGCGATGTGTCATCTTGTGGCGGTTCACCGCAGCCCGCGAATGCAGCAACAACCATGATACCAGTGCGCAGTAAGAAACAATGAGAGGATACTGCCATATGCAACATGTTGCTGGTTCTCCATGAGACTGTTGAAGTCTCATGATCTGTTAATGCAATTTCGACCTGCATTCGTCCATGGCATTTCGAAGTCGTGCCGGACGACGAATCGCTCTACCGTTTCGATGGCGTCTTGCTGCGGTCACTAAGCGGCGATTAAGTGATGCTGACTGGTAGTGGGACCGAGTCAGCAAGTCTTTCTGCACGTGTTCGGACGCCCGTGCCTGGTTCAATGTCCCGCCTGCCAAATGATAGCCGGCGTGAGCAGAGAGATTGTTGGCGGCAGATTCCAAAATCCCGCCGAGACCAACCAGACAGGAGCATTTAAGTACCCCCTGAACCAGACTTCCATTTTACAGTAAGTTGCCGCAATAGATAGACCTATACAGTAAGTTGGAACAATTAGATGAGGTCGGGGTAAGCATTCAGGCTTGATGAGACACAATGAATGACATCAATTCCTATGATGTAAGACGGGTGCTTTGTTCAGGCGATCTGAAGGGTGATTTGCCCAGAGATACGGGCGGCGGTCGTGCAATTCTGTATCCGATCACCTACGGTTTCAGTTTCCGAACATGATTCATCCGGAACCGAGTCACTGACGCTGTGGGTGACGTAGCAGGCTTACCGGATTCGAAACTTGAGTTTGGACAATTCACCGACGGAACCAGCAGCACGTCACTGGGGAGTGAAGTCAAAGCGTGGACGCCTTATTGTCGGATAGGAGGTCCGTCAGCGAAAACGATTTTCGCGCCACCTTTCCCGCCAACATCGCAGTTGAGGAAACCATTGCTGCGTCGGTGACTGAGTTCAAAGACACAGGGCATACAGAATGGCCGGGTGGGCGAGTTCTGATCACAGACGATGTGTTGGCACCGGACGGCCAGGGCGAAAACTCTGAAGTGAAACGACGGTTTGGCTTGCCCCGATGGCTGCTGTGGCTGAGTGCAGTTCTTCTCGCACTATGACTTCAAGTTCTGCCGGATCAATCGCGACACGAGCATTGACGACAACGTTGGCAGTGGTTGTTGTTGTTCCCGACGGCAGAGAAAGTTCCGGCCCGGTTTGGTTGCTGACCACATTCGCCACGGCGTAGCTGGCTTCGCAGAGTCCAATCACCTTCAGATGTGCCGCTTCTGCACTCGCCGATAACAGCCGAGCATGCAGTCGGCTAATAAGATCCATCAGCAGATCGTCCAGAGCAAATCCTTGCTGCGATTCGATGACAACCTGACTGTTGAGCCAGCCCAGTTCTGCTTCACCTTCAGCGTAGATATCGTAGTCAACCTCCATCACGCGCTGGCCAAACTGACCGCGAAGTGCCAGCGTTTCCACCAGAGCCCCGAAGCCTTCACCGGTTTTGGCTGAGCAGCGAAGCACGGGGCGGCCGGGATACGCTTTCTCGATCAGCCCCTGGAGCTCGGTCACATGCTCTGGTGAGAGTTCGTCGACTCGGTTGATCACCACGAAATCGGCTTCTTCAACCTGTTTGCGGAATATGTAGTTCGCTTTGGGAGAAAATCCGCTGGTGGAATCGCCACGCAAAATTCTGAGGCCATGACTCGGCTTGAGAACCACGCCGTACGGAGCAATATCCAGCGGCACTCCGTAAACTTCTGTCAGCGGACGAATCACTGTCGCCACGAGATCTGTACAGCTCCCAACGGGCTCAGCCAGAATGACATCCGGCAGGGC
>CAIXQV010000230.1 GCA_903921605.1 uncultured Planctomycetaceae bacterium
CAGGCAAGCAACGATTGATGGTTCACCGCCGCAGGTGACGGTGATGCCGTTCTTCAATGTTTGAGATGCCGCCAAAGCTGCATCGTGTTCGTTACTCACCGCCAATGTTTTCCAGCCCGTGGTGGATGCCGCTGACTGACATGTCGCGTTGTTGCCAACGCCAATAAAACTTCCCGTGGAAACAGTCGCAGGCTTATTCAAAGCCGATCCAGCAACCGTCACACTATTCTTCCGGATATAGTCTTTCCCGGACGGAGTGATGATTGCTCCCGCCGGCAGCATGATCGTTCTTCCAGCCGCTCGAGCCGCGACCAGAATGTCTTCGCTGACCACCTTTGCCGCGATCGTTAATGCCGTTGACGGCTCCGTTGCTGTGACTGGTTTGGCCAGGGACGTTGTCACCGGCGCAGACAAAGCTGCAGCGACCGTCACGCGAGATTTCATTTCTCGCATCACGTTCTGCACGATCTGGTCTATGTAAGCTGCGTCGATGGTCATTTCGTTCTTTAGGTGGATTGGGCAAGTGAGTCACCGGCCCGCGATCTGCTATCTGCGTTTCTTTTTCACTTCTGGTTGCTCATCCATGATCCCCTGGATGGAGAATCGTATCGGCGAATCCTTTCGGCCGACTAATTGCTGTATGTACTTGGTGTCACTCGTAAAGAACACATGGTCGCCCTGACGAGCACCCAGAGGGTCGATGGCCAATTGAGGGAACTCATCCGGTTCATCGTTGATATCCAAAGGCTGCAGGATGACCAACTTCCATCCTGTCAGTGAAGGATGCTTCATCGTTGCGGTTGCATAGCCAATGACTCGAGCGGTTTGCATCTTCGTCCCTTTACCGTACACCCGTCGCTCCACCGACGGGAAATCTGGTCGGCGGAGCGACCGGTCTACGGTACATCAAATGATTCTCAGGTCATCAACCATCACGCATCGTCGCTGACGAGTAAAAGTCATCGGATTTGTGACGCCTTCGCCGGTTGGAGTTGCGATGGAGAATGAAAGATAACCTTCGCCGCCAAGTCCAAGTCCTGCCATGCAGGGGCCGTTCTTGACGAACAATGTTGTATTCATCACGCGGCCCATCTTGGTGATAGTATGGACGTCGCGAGAATGGATGATCGCCGTATGGCCGAAGCCGTGTTCGTATTTCTTGGCCAGAGCGATCGCATGGTCGCTGCAGTTCGCTCGCACGAAGGGGATGAACGGCATCATCTGCTCTTCAGTCACGAACGGATTGTGTTCGTCTGTTTCACCGAACAGAATCAGAGTGCTTGCAGGGACACTGAGCCCAATCTGAGACGCCAGCCAGGCTGCATCTTTGCCGATAAAATCGCGGTTGAGCTGATAGTGCCCGCCCGGTTCCTTAGGAGGACCAAACGCCTTGGCTGTGAAGGCGGCAACCTGAGCCGCACTGAGTCGATAACCGCCGTGATTTGAAACGGCTGTCATCAGCGGGTCGAAGATTTCTTTGACTGCGAAAACTTCTTTTTCGCTGATACACAGCAAACTGTTGTCGAAGGCTGCTCCAGCGACGATGGACTTGGCTGCGTTGTCGATGTCTGCCGTCGCATCGACGACAACCGGTGGATTGCCAGGACCAGCCACGATGGCTCGCTTTGGGCTCTGTAGAGCTGCTCGAGCCACCGCAGGACCGCCGGTGACAACCAGCATCTTGACGCCGCGATGATCGAAGACCTGTTGAGCAGTCTCAATCGTCGGCGTACCAATGATATTAACGAGATTCTCAAGGCCAGTCGCGGCGAAGATCGCTTTGTTGAAGCGACGCACACCTTCGCTGGCGATTTTTGCTCCGCTTGGATGTGGATTGCAGACGATCGTGTTGCCTGCGGCGACCATGTTGACGAAATTGCCAGCCAAAGTTGGCAGCGAATGGGTCACCGGAGTAATCGCACCGATGACTCCAAACGGAGCGTACTCGGTAATCATCAAACCATGTGAGCCGCTGATCGCGTCAGTTCGCAGGAACTCAACTCCCGGCACATCCTTGATCGCTTTCAGCTTGGCGATCTTGTGCTCGAGTCGACCGATCTTGGTTTCTTCGAACTCAAGCTTGCCCAGCTCTTCAGCCTGCTCGTCGCAGATCTGCTTGACAATGCTGATGGCCTTCTTGCGGTCTTCCAGCGATGCGTGGCTGAGTTTTTCAAAACCCTTCTGAGCCGCTGCGACCGCTTCATCAACGGTGCTGAATACGCCCCATCGAGTGTCCGGGCCGGTTGAACCGTTGGAAGCTGGAGCACCTCCCGTTCGAGCGGTTAGCTGTGTCAGCACTTCCTGAACGATGTTCCGGATCGTTTGTTCGTTAGCAGTTGCCTGCATGTTCGTTTCCTATTCTTAAATCCCGGCGAGCGGCAGGGCGTCAGCCCTCCGAGCAAATCACCAGGACAATCTCAATTTGTTTTCGAGTCAACACAGGATGTGTCCACCGAATTTTCGGACAGCGATGGACTCGGAGGGCTGACGCCCTGCCGTTCGCCTACATGTTCAATTCTCTTAACTTGTCCTGAATCCACCACGACACTTTGGTTCGCGTTGGAAATCGTGCCACCATCAGCCCCAGGAGTACAACGGCAGCAATTACGGAGATCATGTGCTTTTCGATCATCACCGAGATTAGATTAAAGAACGCGGCTCCTTCCAGAAGAGCAAGCGCAATAATCAACTGGATTCGATAAATGGCCAGAAGTGAATCATTTGAGCTGTCCGAGTCTTTCGGAGCAGGGTCCTCCGACTTGAACTTGTTCAACTGTGCCTTCGTCACAAGGGCCGGAATGACCAGATGATTGACAATCATCAATCCCGCAAAACCGGCGGCGATCATTGTCATCATCCCCGGATCTCCTTGGCCGAAGATGTCCCCCTGCGTATTCACCAACACGACACCAAAAAACATCAACACGCCCATCATCAGAGCCACAGCGATGATCTGCATGACTCGCAGTTGCTGGTCGAACTTTGGTCCCAGTGACTGGAGATCATCGGACGCCTGAAATTCGCTGACTGAATATGGGTTTTGGTTCATCAGGCGACTATTCCCCCGCCTTAAACACCGTCTTCTGTTTGATCTGCACCGTGTCTACTATTCCAATGATTGCCGCATCGATTGGCAGTTCCTTTGTTCCCGGTGTGAACCGAGCACTCGAGCCCTGCACACACAACACAACTTCACCTTCGCCCGCTCCGACCGTGTCAACCACAACGAATGAACGACCAGTCGGCTTCAGACTCTTCTGATCCTTCTCGTCGACTCGCAGTGGTTCCACAAGCAACAACTTCTGGCCAATAAGCGACTCAACTTTGTGAGTTGCCACAAGGCTGCCGGTGATGCGTGCGAGAAACATGAAGTCGGCCTTTACCGTAGGGTGTGACAAGCGAAGCGCAGGCACACCAAAATCAATTCATATGCGGTGTGCCTTTGCGGCTAATCGCCGCTTGTCACACCCTACTAAACTATTTCGAAAGAACGTCTCTCGTCTGCCGAGCCACAACCAGTTCTTCATTCGTTGGCACCGTCCAGACCTGAACCTTGCTTCCGTCCTTGCTGAGGCATGCTTCGCCCTTGACCCCCGCATTTTTGGTCGAGCACAGTTCAACACCGGCCCATTCCATATTGCGACAGACGTTGGCTCGGATGCGATCGCTGTTTTCACCAATACCGCCGGTGAACACGATCACATCTGCACCGCCAAGCAATGCCATGTACGATCCGACGTAGGACCGGATCGATGCTTCGAACAGCTTCAACGCCTTCTCTGCTCGATCATGTCCTTTGGCCGATGCTTCTTCCAGGTCGCGGCAGTCACCACTGAGTCCACTGATTCCCAGCAGACCACCCTTCGAAGACATCTCGGTCAGAACTTGTTCGAACGTAAGCCCTGTTCGCTTCATGATTACAGGAATCGCGTAAGCGTCGAAATCACCAACTCGATTGTTGTTCGGCAGGCCTCCCTGAGGACTCATGCCCATCGAAGCGGCGAAACTTTCACCATTGCGAATCGCACAGATCGACGCGCTGCCACCGAGATGACAGCTGATGACCTTGAGATCGTTGCGGCCCAGAACCTGAGCAATGCGGCCTGCGATAAACCGATGGCTCGCACCGTGAAATCCCCAGCGGCGAATTTCAAAGTCCGTGTACCATTCGTATGGAACCGCGTAAGCTCGATGTTCGAACGGGATCGTTTCGTGAAAGCCCGTTTCCAGAGCGGCCACCAGAGGAATCTGCGGGAACGCCTGCTGCAGTTGTCTCATGGCCCGCACGTATGGCGGATTATGAGCTGGAGCAATATCCGACAGAGCTTCCATCTTCTGCAGCAGAGGCTCATCGACGATTCGCACGCCGCTGAGATCTCCCGCGAAGACCGCTTTGAAACCGATGCCGCCGACTTCGTTCACCGACTTCAGGCAGCCATGTTCAGCATCCGTCAGTTGTTCAAGGCAGATCCCCACAGCGGCCGCATGATTCGGCACGGACTGAGACGTCTCTGCTTTATAACTTCCGATTTGAACCGAACACGAACTCAAAGCATCCTTCTGCCCGATGCGATCGATCCCACCTTTGGCAAGCTGGGATTCGTTCGTCAGATCGAACAAACGATACTTGAAGCTGGTCGAACCAAGATTGGCGACAAGAACTTTCATGCGATATTTACCCAAAGTATCCATCACGCTCCGCCGTGATGAGCCTTGAAGTGGGAGCGTTCCCGGAGGAACCTGCACAGTCATTTGTGAATGCGCTCTGCAAGGCTCCTCTCGCGGAGCGAGAGGGCTACACTACAGAATCGATTCCAGCAACGACGCTTCTGGTCGTGGGATCAGGTGAGCACAGACGAGTTCGCCGCTCTGAGAAGCTGCAGCAGCACCAGCGTCGATGGCTGCGCGGACGGAACCGACGTCGCCTTTGATGATCGTGGTGATGTAAGCGGCACCAATGTTCAACTGCTTTACAAGCGTGACGTTGGCAGCCTTCAGCATTGCGTCAGACGCCTGTACGGCGGACACAAGGCCCTTGGTTTCAATCATTCCTAATGCTTCGCTCATGGATATTTGTTCCGAAAAGAGATCGAGTTGATTTGGGAGCATGGGCAGGGAATTTCAAATTTGAAATTTGAGATTTGAAATTTGAAATACACGTCGCCTGACTACTTCTTAGCAGCAGCTGGAGCTGTCTTGCCCTTTGGCAGGATCGCTGTCAGTTCTTCGTTTGGACGAGGAATGACTTCGACGCTGATCACAGTGCCCAGCTTTGCAGCAGCAGCAGCACCGGCGTCAATTGCAGCCTTAACAGCCGCGACGTCACCGACGATAAATGCAGTGACCAGACCGCTGCCGATCTTGTCCCATGAAACGAGCTGCACATTGGCAGCCTTCAGCATTGTATCGATGGCTTCGACCATGCAGACGAAGCCCTTCGTTTCAATCATTCCCAACGCATCCGTTGATTTCGCCATTTTTCACTACTCCGCGCTTGTTGCCTGCATCCTGCAGCAACAAGGCCAAAAAAAGACTGCCGCAGTCATTGCGACGGGGTGTTCAGTTCGCAGTTTTCAGTGTTCAGTTTTCAGTGTTCAGTTGAAACGCAGCAATGCGGCTTACTGAACACTGAACACTGAACACGGAACACCTCAAACTCTAATGTTGACACTTACACAACTCTGGTTTCACCAGTTCAACCTTTGAGGCCTTCTCCAGGTTACAGGCATTGCCCTCATCGGTATCCAGATGAACTTCCAGTTTAATTCCCTTGCCAGCTCGCACCGCAAGATCTTCCAGAACGGTCGTGCAGCCTTCGGATTCAATGCGAAGGTGCATGTGATCGCCGTCTTTGACGCCGTAGTATTCGAGATCTTCCGGACCCATATGCACGTGACGCATCGCGCGGATGACGCCTTGTTTCAATTCGACAACTCCGTGAGGGCCAACCAGAACGCAGCCTGGAGTTCCCTTCACATCGCCACTGATGCGAACAGGCAGATCAATTCCCAGGGAGATGCCGTCGGTGAACGCAAGTTCGATCTGAGAATCCGGTCGTGTCGGACCGAGCACTCGAACGCTCGGCAGCATTCGTCGCCGAGGCCCCACAACGGCGACTGTTTCTTTGGCGGCGTAATAGCCGTCCTGATAAAGATTCTTTTCCGGGGTCAATTTGGCACCTGGGCCAAAGAGAATCTCGACATGCTCCTGGGTCAGATGCACGTGTCGCGCGGAAATGTTCACAAGCAGCGGGTTGCGTTTGGCGGCCACGGGAGCCGGGGCGGAAGTTTCCGCAGGAGCCGCAGAACGCAGAATAGGAATTCCACCTGGGGCATCGCCCGCTGGTCGAACTCCGAGGTGCCGATTCAGCACATCACGAACAACTCGTTCCACGTCGGCAGGGTTTAATGTCGCAGTCACTGTTACTCCGCTCCGGTCTTCAGTACCCAAGTGTTTTCATTCAGCAAAGTCGGCCGAATGTTCGGGTGAACGCTGAACCAAAAATCCTGAAAACTTATGTTCTGACAATTTCCGTCTTTAGTCCCGCAGACTCAATAACCTGGCGCCATTCCTCTGACATTCCATCGTCTGTCACTATTTCGTCCACATCACTCAGCGGGCACAAATGCGATAAGGCTCTTTGTCCAAACTTACTGCTATCGGCCACCAAAGTGACCCGATCTGCAGCACGAATCATCTGACGCTCAGTCTCTACCAGTAGAGCGTTGCTGTTAAACAGTCCGTCTGCCGTAATCCCGCCAGTACTCATAACCAGACGAGACGCATGCATTTTTTTTAAAGCCTCCACCGACTGCTCTCCCAGAGCAACTCCGGTTCTTGGGTAGACATACCCACCGATGAAGATCAGTTCGATCTCCGGCCGATTCATCAACAAAGATGCGATCGGCAAAGAGTTCGTCAGCACCTGCAATGTTTTTCCAGTCAGGTGTCGGGCGACTTCCAAAGTCGTCGTTCCACCATCCAGCATCACTGTTTCTCCGGGAGAAATCAGATCGGCTGTGCGACGAGCGATCAGTTGCTTTTCCTGAGAGGCTCGACTTCGGCGAGAATCAAAATCCGACAGCGAATCGCCCAGATAAGAGGCGCCACCCCGAGTTCTCTGGATTTGCCCTGAACTGTCAAGAAACTCCAAATCCCGTCGAATCGTTGACTCGCTTGCACCAACTTCCGTCACCAGACGTTGGAGTGATACGAACCCTAATTCTTCGGCAATCTGAAGGATTTTTGATCGGCGTTCGTCCACAATCATCGATTTTCCGCCAACATTGATCAGATTCATTCACTCAATATGGTGCAAACGAAGGTCATTTTCAATCAAAACCTGTCATCTTGTGACAGGAATTGGCGGTTTTGTTTTCAAACTGTGTGTTTTGTGTATTCTTCGTGACCGGAATTTTTTGCTCGGCTTAATTGGCAGACAGGGTAACTGGCGGTCGACTGATTCCGTTGCGCAAGGAGCATTTTCATGTAACGGCGAACCGCAGTCGGAAGTGAAATCGGGCGACAATACCGGCCGCTTGCCGTTAAACGATTCAATCAACAGCCCCCGATGTCCTGCGACTGATCCAAACCAACAGAGTATTCGGCTTGGCGGCAATCTCGCCTATTTCATTCGACTACTAAAATTGACGGGGCAATCACTTCATCGGTCTTTTCAAGGCTCGATCACAAATTGGCAGAAACCGCGCCCTACAGGTGCGTTCGCCGGTTGTGGTGATCTTAGGGATCCCGCTGAGTTGACTTTTGGGAGACACCTGAACGGATGTTCTGACACACTTTGACTCGGTGGACCGGGGGGG
>CAIXQV010000231.1 GCA_903921605.1 uncultured Planctomycetaceae bacterium
CGCTGGAATTTGAGGGCAAAGAAGATCCGCGCACCGCCATTCCCAAAAGTCTCGCAATGCTGCAGGCGGCATTCGCCTGACAGAAAACCTGCAAGCGCATATCGAGTAGGGTGAGTCGGGGTGGCTAAACCTCGACTCAGCCCTCTCACAGAACCGTACGTACGGGACCGTATACGGCTCATGTTTTACAAGACTCAGGTGACCTGAGGAAGGACTCCGGTCGGAACGGACGTCAAATCGAACAGCCCCAGTTCGCTTAGCCAGCCATTGGGAATGGCCCAGCTAGCGAGGTGACTGACCGAGCTTCGCCACGATCGCATTCGCATCGCCACGAATTCGCCCCGATACCCCAGCTGCCGCAGGCGGCGGTGGAGACGACCGGGTTTCTTCCATAGCGACAGCTGCTTCGCACGAAGACGGCGACGAATCCAGCCTGCCAGTTCACCAAGCACGCCTTTGCAGTTTGCCATCCGAAAGTAGTTCGAAAAGCCGCGGAGCACCGGGTTCAGGTCAGCGATGACCTGCTCCAGATTCACCGGACTATTGCGACGGGTGATCTGACGGACTTTGTCCTTGAATGCGGCGATCTTTTTGGACTGGATACGAGTCCAGGTCAAACTGATCTCAACGCCCAAAAACTTCACGCCGCGAGCGGCATGGGTCTGGTGCGTCTTTTCGCGATTCACGGTCAGTTTCAGATCGCCTTCCAGAATGGTGGTCGCTGCAAGGAGTGCTGCGTGAGCCGCCGATTGACTCCGGCACACGATCAGGATGTCGTCGGCGTAACGCACAAGGCGATGGCCACGACGTTTCATTTCCTGATCGAAGGCGTCCAGATACACGTTCGAAATCAAGGGTGAAATCACTCCCCCCTGAGGACTGCCGGTCTCTGTGGCCTGCCAGTGGCCATCCACCATCACTCCGCTCGTCAGAAACATCTGAATCAGATTCAGAATGCTGCCGTCCGTTACGCGGCGACGAATCGACGCAATGATCAAGTCATGATCCAGGCGGTCAAAGCATTTCGAAAGATCCATATCAACCACATGGACTCGGCCATACTGGCGAATGAACATCGTTGCTTTCGCCACTGCCTGTTGGCAGCTGCGGCCCGGACGATAACCATAACTTGACGGGTGAAAGTGAGGATCAAAAATCGGCTGCAGGATGTCCAGCAGTAACTGCTGGACGACGCGGTCACGAACAGCGGGAATTCCCAGGTGCCTTTCGCCGCCATCCGGTTTCGGGATCGAAACACGACGCACGGGTTGAGGCTGGTAAGTCCGGGTCCGCAGTTCGGTCACAAGCTGATCCAGTTCTTCCCACAGCCGCGACTGAAAGTCGGCGATCGTTTGTCGGTCCACGCCGGGAGCTCCCTGAGCGCGGCGGACTTTCTCGAACGCGCGAGCCATCGCTCGGCGATCC
Organism: uncultured Planctomycetaceae bacterium; assembly: GCA_903921605.1. The sequence goes on from CAIXQV010000231.1 coordinate 1,426, forward strand.
AGAAGACGATCGTAAAGGCTATAGTAGATACGCATCTGTATGATCGATGCTTTCATGGTTCAGTTCGTGGTCTTTGCTGTATGTCTCGTCAGTCGAGTCTTCCGGCAGGGCGGCGATTCGCGAACGGAATCCACGTGTGCTATTCCAGTAAAGGACAATCGCGTCGATTCAGAATGTTCGCTACTCCGCACGGGCGGTCAAACTCAGCAGGTTCCTCGTCAAAGGTCGCCGCTTGAGCCGGTCCCGAGAGCCTTCGATCTCTCTCGCTGGTGCCCGCTGCTCGGTTGTTTCTGTCTGTCGATTCTTCAGCTCCAAAGTAAAACTTCACCCCTTCGCGTCTGGCTGAAAACCTTTGATTCACTGCCAGCCATCAGAACTCACGGTCATTACCCTGGCCGCTTTTGGTGACGATCAGCAATCCGGTCGATGTGGACGTGACGGCGGAACGAGTGACGGCGGACAGCAACCATTCCAGACCCAGCA
>CAIXQV010000232.1 GCA_903921605.1 uncultured Planctomycetaceae bacterium
CCCGGGGATGATTGTGTTTCAGGGATAAAACTGGGCAATCATCGCCGCGTTGAAGATTCCAGGCTGTCCCTGGGGATTAATTCTCTGATACAGGGCAGACTGCTCAATGAGTGGCAGAATGGACACCATCCAACCAAAACCATTGTCCTGAAGTGCCGTGCATGGTTGAACCCCATCCGCCCACATTGCATGCGGAAGAACTCCATAAGTGCCTTCATAGTTATGCAGAGCCAGCCCGATCTGCTTCAGATTATTTTTGCACTGCGTGCGGCGAGCCGCTTCTCGAGCCTGCTGAACTGCAGGAAGCAACAGCGAAATCAGAATCGCAATGATGGCAATCACCACCAGCAATTCAATCAGTGTGAATCCCAGACGTTTCTTTGTCATCTTCATCGTTAACTCCGCTTGAATCCAAAATTGAAACCAGAATAAAGAACAAAACAGAACACTCTCAGGCGCGCACCGCGATCCCACGTGATCGCTATCAATGTTTGCAGACCTTGCTTCTGCGTGTTTCAACGAATCTTGTGGACGAGACACGGAGGGCTGACGCCCTGCCGCTCGCCGCTCTAAATCCCGAGCATTTGCCAGTCGCCGGTGATGGCGAACGTGATGCCGGGAACCTGGTTATTTACAAACAGCCATCTCCCATCCGGACTGAACGTTGCACCAGCCCATTCTGAACTTCTGAAGTCGCCCCTCAGGTTGTTGCGTTCTCCATTGAGCTGCACATTCATGGCAGCGAACTCTGTCAGTTGTCCGGCTCGTGTCAGAATTTGAAGCTTTTGGGGGACTCGATCACCATCTTCGCAAAGCACCAAACCACCGCGAGGACTTACACAAAGATTGTCCGGGCAGTCCAATACACTGGATGAAGGAGATTCGAACAACAGCTCCAGAGTTTCATGATGCGGCGTGTAAGCCCAGATCTGACCCTTTCCCTGCTTCCCGCCATGACTGGCGACGAAGTAGCATCGATCGTTGCCCCACCAGCAGCCTTCCAGCTTCTGAAACGATGATCCGCCGCGGGCTCGTCCCTGCTCAAATACTCCGCCCTCATCTTTCGTTCCCGGAGAATGAGCAACGTCTGGATTATCGATCGTGACCCAACTGACGTCGTACCATCGGCCGGTTTCAGCGTTCCGGCTCAGATCATCACAGCTCGCCACTTTCATCATCTGAAGCAGGCCACCTTTACCAAGATTGCCCTTCTCCAGTGGTACATACCGATAGAATCCGGCAGGCTTACGATCTTCCGTCTCGTACACGATTCCCGTGACCGGGTTAACCGCCACGGCCTCATGCACGAATCGCCCCATCGTTTTGAGCGGAACTGGTAAGGCGGTGCCCTCAGCCGAAACTTCAAACACGTATCCATGAGGATGATCAAGTCGCATGACGGTCTCGTCATCCTCATCGCCGTCCTCAAGGACAGTTTCTTCGCAGCTTAGCCATGTCCCCCAAGGTGTCGGACCGCCGGCGCAGTTCTTCAGCGTTCCGGAAAGGCTGCTCCACGCCTTCAGCCATCGCCCATTGACCGTGTCGAATGTCAGGTTTGAGCAGCCTGCGGTTGCTCTTGGATCGTAGGCCGAAGCAATATCGCCAAACGCCAGGCCACCCTGCTTACATTCATGATTTCGACAGATCGTCAGAACACCCGACTCGTTACGGATAATTCCCATTCCATCGTGCTCATTCGGCGTGCTCTGCCCATCGTCCATTCGATCTCCGGCCCACCCGAACGACAGATAATGAAAGCTCTCCGGCAACATCAGCAGAGGCAATCCAGTTGTTTCGTCCGGAGCTGGGCGGAGGCCACCGGCCACTGTGCTCCGGACAGGCGCCGCGAGCAATCTGCGGAGCGACTGCGGTACTGCCCATGAACCAAGTACCGCAGCGGACTGCAGAAGAAACTCACGACGCCCTGAGAATCCTGAGAGGTCCACAAAATCTCCTCGTTTGACCTGCATCGAAACTCTACTGAACAGAATTTGCGGCAACGTTCGCTTATCAGAGATTCTCGATCTGTTGATTTCTAGATCGATATCTGCCGGAGACTGATGTCTTCGCTGAGCGATCCGGAGTAACGCTCCCTATGCAGTAAGTCTTCACATCATCGAGAAGATTCAGTGTGCGTAATATTAGGATTTGATGAGTTCTGAAAGTACTACACTACTCGTTGTTATGCCTGATTGTTCACAGTGAACGCAGGTTCCCGGTTGACATCAGCTCGCCCAATCTTTGCGACCGAACGCCAGATACTGCAGCAGAATCGGAAGCTCGTAGACAGCCAGCAACAAAAATAACGTCCGCCCCTTCTTATATGTTTGTTCAAAGGCCGACATGTCATGATGCACCGTGTAGCGGCGATGGCTGATCAGTTGCACGCGATGCCATGCTGGAATCAGGATCACGTGTAACCAAAACGGAATGCCGGGTGTTGCAACAGCCGCAACGATCAGAAGCACGGCTGACAACGCCGTCAGCAAGAATACCATAAGAGGAATATTGCGCAGGAGGACGGCAAGATACGGCACAAACAACAGGGTCAGGACGCAATATTGGGTTGCGATCGTTGCTTGTGGCAGGATTGCTCGCATCGCAATCGCGGCCAGCGAGACCAGAGAAAAGTAAACGCCGTAGACCGCAATGATATGCCAGACATTGATTCCGAACTGACCATGGCGACAAAGATGTCTCTGGTACAACTCGTCGAAGTTTATTCGATGGATGTTCACTTTCTTCTTCTCCACAATGCCGAAATCGCGGTGAGCAACATTCTGACCGTCGAAGCTTTCAGTGTCTCGGCGATCGTTCTGCAGACGGAAATGACTTCTTCCTCGGTCACCGTCAGAGGCGGAGTAAACTTGAGAATGTGGGGCTCGTACTGACAGAATCCCATCAACACCGGGCGGCTTGGATGGTTCATCATCTGCAGCAAATACAACTGAGCTGCATTCAAGCCGACTCGCTGAATCAGACTCTTTCGGCAGTTCAGTTCAATGCCGATCAGAAGTCCGTAGCAACGAACTTCGCGTACCAGTGAGACGCCCTTTAACTGACGAGCCAACTCTTCCTGAAACCGCTGTCCTGCCCTCGCAACCTGAAGGCTCACGTCTTCATGCTCAGCTCGACGCAGAGTATTCAGCAACGCTCGGTATCCGAGTTCATACGAGTATTTGTTCTGCAGATCTGAAGCGAGTGTTGATTGCCGAGCCTTCAGGAGATAGTCGATGCGATCCGAATAGAGCGTCAAAGCAAACGGGAACATCATGTCGCTGATCCCTTTGCCAATCGTCAGCAGGTCAGGCTGAATGGGTTTGCCCGAAGATCTAACGAAAGGGCCAGTCCGAAACATACCCGTCTGAATCTCGTCGACAAACAGGAATGCTCCAGTCCGTTGCCGAACCTCCTCGATGCTGCGAAGTAGTGAGTCGGGGATCTCGCGGACTCCGCCGACGCCCTGAATCAGTTCAAGCTGCATCACGGCGATCGGAGCTTCTTCTGCGAGCTGTTGAAGTCTGCTGGCCGCGTCGTCCGCAAACGGATCCAAGTAGACAACGTTGGCATAAAGAGGATCGATGTTCTGTCGATAGAAACTCTTTGCGGTGCCAGACAGGGCTAACAAAGTCTTGCCACCAAATCCCCCTTGAAACGCCACGATCCGTGATCCGGACGGATGAGCCGTCAACGCCAGCTTAATCGCGTGTTCAACAGAAGCCGCACCGCTGACGGACGGTATATGATGCGGAAGTCCGGTCAAGGCCTCCAATCGCTCCTGCACTTCGCCGCGGACGTTTTCAACCGGATCCAACTCGCGAATCTCTTTGGCCCAGTCCGGTGGATTGTGTCCTCGCAGACTGCAGGCGACGCCGCCAACTCCATCAAAGATTCGCTTGTTGCCAACACGTATGTAGTGCCCGGACGCGGTCACGTCATCCTGGTCGTATCCGGCAAGTGAGATCAATTTTGCGAGTGATGAACTGAAGAGATCTCGAAAGGTGTGGTGCAACAAATCATGGTCAACGAGCAGTGGTTTCAGCATTGGCTGAAGTTGACGATAAAAAGGTTCAGAATGTTCATGAAGACACTTCAGAAAGTGCATCGTGGAGATCGTGTTTGGCTGGAAAGTCGTGGAATGGAAATTCGTCATTCCCTTCACCGTCCACAACGCAGCAAGTTCGGGGCGAGCCGAGAAGGCGCCAAAAGGAACCTGACGCCGAGTGAAGGACTCATCAAACACCACAATGTCCGGGTTCAGTTTATCGTCCGTAAACATCGCTCGGTCAGAGAACAAATCCTGATCGAGGCAGACGATCACCAGGCATCGAGCACCACCGCAGAATTGTATCACAGCCTGTTGGAAATCGCCTGAGTGATGAGCCTCTCTCAGAGCATCCGGTGACAGCACAAGGATTCCGCCGGAGGCATCGGCCTGCTCATTGCGTGCAATGAACTGGGCCGTCGTTATCGAGTGCATCTCAGGAATGAACTCAATGGTCACTCGCTCGTCAGATTCATCTGATTCGATTGCGGTCGAAGCAAAATGACGGAAGCGATTCCCATCATCCACCAGAAAAACGCGTGTGTCGAGAGCGTTGCGTTCTGCTGTTAAGCCGTCGCTTCGCCAGTGAACATTCTGCGCGTAACGAGCCAGCTTGAGAGCCCCGCTCAGCGCTTCTTCACCGGAGTTCGCCAGAAACGACGCTCGACGCCCCTCACTTCTCGTCGCCGGCCAGACCTCCGTCACCATCTCTGCGAGCGCGACGCATGTTTGAGCGACGAACGGATTCAGATAAAGGCGCAGCAGGTTTGGGATTTTCAGACGAATAATCTGGTCACATGTCTGAAACGCTGACAGACAGTCTGAGTTCATGCCTCTAAAGGCTCTGTTTGCCGGGGTTGCAGCGGACGTGCGGAAGGTGCGTACTGATGAATCCAAGGAAGACATCTCGATTGCTCCTCGTCATAAACAAGTCGGCGGAAAGGCAGTTCTCATAAGCACACGCGGAGTTCGTCATGCCATCCTTCAGCATCTGCCGGAGCTGAATTTTTGAGATGGGCAGCGATTGATGATGGTTCCAGAAGATGACGAATTCTTCGGGCCTCAGGAACAACTCCACATGGAACGCGAACGTTCGTACAAACCAGTGAAACAGCGTTGACACGATCGGCGTTTCTTCGAGTCGATCCCAGACCCGGCCGATGCTGTCGCGAGGCATTTCCAAAGCGCCCGGTGCGGCCGCCGGCGAGTCGACGTAGTAGCGTCGAATGTCGATCGATGTGCTTGCGGCGCGATTCTTGCGAATCTCCACATTCGACGCTTCGGGGTCCTCGAAGACTTTCAGCACGTCTTCGGCCGAGGGGTTCTCCAGTGTCTCATGCTTGACGGAATACACGGACTTCGGTTTCACTCGCAACGTCAGACGAAGCAACAGTCGATGCCGACTGGTGTCGTACATCGCATCTCGAAACAGCTTTTCGCCGCGTCGAGTCAAAATAAATTCTTCCGTATCGCCGTCGTAGAGCAGGACATCCTCAATTGTGTCGCCCAATGTGGAAACATGGCTGCCCGATCCGTGAACCGGAACAAAGTACAAAGTCCCCATACTGATCCAGGAGTAGTTCGGGACAACGTAGAACTCCCGATCCACCTTGTTGAGTTCCTGAATGCAGTGCTTCAGAGTCAGACCCGCATCGACTGTAAAATGCGTACCGGAAACCGTGGCGTTGTTCTGCGAAGTAGAATCCAATCTCTCGCCCTGTACCACGCTGCGCAGGCGGGCTTCCAGATCGAGCATCGAAGCGTCGGACAACTGTGTTTTCCCGGGTAGTCCCGTCGTCAGCACGACTGTCTTTTCGGGAAACTTCCAGCCAAAGTGGTTCACGCCATTGTTGTATCCGGCCAACTGCACATCTCGGACGTTGTGACGGTTGTAGAGACTGATGATTTCTCGAATGGAGCGAGGTTTCAACGTGTCGAAATGAACCTGCCGGAAAGAAGGCACAAGCACGCCAAACAGGCGGATCATTGTGCAGATAAGCCATGAGATTCCGAGGCGTTTGAAGAGAGATGCCATCAGCGATTCCGCCTTTCCGGAGGATCTTTCGGCCGATCCCTCCGGCATCTGCTCCGTAAGCACAGCCTGCCAGCTTCGACGAACTCCAAGGATCGTCAAATGGCGAGTGCTGCCCGGTTCAGAAATGTGTCCGATATCAGAAGTTACGGATCGGGACTTCGCACTTGCCAGGGAGGAATCTTCGCCAGGAATCCTCTGACTGCGATCTAACGAAGCGTTCTCAATTGTCGCTACGGCTGAATTCGCAACAGCGGCGCGAGGTGGACACTTCTGCGCAGTCTGTTCAAGCTCAGCATTGATCACGGAGAACAGCTTTTCTCCGGCGACGAACGTAGACGTCAACTGAGGGCCTGTCAGGACATGAAATCTTCGCAACCGCTTTAGTCGGTTTGTAATCGACGATGACGGACTTAGCACATAGCCTGTAGAGAGAACGATTAGTCGGGATCTTCCAGGGCTTTGAATCGGTCCGGGACCTTGAACTGAGATGGTGCCATCCACGGGATTTGAAGAATCAGAATCGGTTTTCGAAGTATTTCGTCCCGCTGTCGTTCGGTCTTCGGACTTTCGAAACGATTCGCTCAACTGATCAAGGAGTGCCTGCATGCCGTCGTTGTGGCCCGGACACAGATGGCTGAACAATGAAGGAAGCACGATGAGGCAAGTGAACGGCATGATCGACGCGAGTTGAGATAACCCTGCAAAGACATTTATCACCTGACCGGAAACCTGCCGGTTGAGAAAAAAAACAATCTCGACTGGACGGACCTCACCGCGGGCAATCTTCTGAAGAAGGATTTCCGGTGAAAGCAACTCACAAGATGCCCCGTCCTCGCTCTGTGCGGAGTTCTCATTCAGAAAGCAAAGATAGTCCTTCGCGAGCCCGGTATCACTACAGGAGACGATCAGTCGTAAGCCGCGGGCCGACGACTTTGCACCAGCCGCCACGTTGAAATGCTCGTGCAGCCCGCTCCCATGCGAATCAAGCAGGCTAATGGCCGCAGAATCCGTCCCCTCACCCGACAGTTTCATCAGTCTGCCTTCCCTGTGATTGTGTCGAACAGTGGTTCTCCGAAGTGAATTGACTGATCTCGTTCGACAAGTGCCGAAGTTGTCCAGTTCTTCTCCGTCATAAGGATGACTGTTGATCCCAGCTCAAAGGTCGCGATCCATTCCGCACGATCCATTGGGCGAGGTGTCTCCAGTTTGGTAACGGTGACTCGGCGTGGGCTGAATCGGTGTCCGGTTCGAAACGGATGAGTGATGTGACCAACGCCCCAGCCAGCCACCATAATCAGCAGGCACTTGCCGAAAGACGTGTCGAGCTGCATGATGAGTCGCTCATTCAGCGCGAAGACGGGAAACTCGGGTGTCTGATAAGGTGGATGGACAAGCAGTCGATGACCGGGAACATGGACCAATTGTTCCAGTACGCCATCGGCCGGCGTAAAGACGCGGTGACAGTCGCGAGGAGACAGAAACAGAATCGCGAAGTGCCCATCATTGAATGGAGAAGTATCGGTTTCCGGGCACAATGAATTCAGGGTGTAACGAATCCCCTTGATGGTCATCACCGTGTCTTTTTCAATCCGACCGATATCCTGAACGGTTCCGTCGACCGGAGAAAGAAACTGATTTGTCTGTTCTGGAATCGGCCGAAGCGATGACTTGACGCCTCGAGTGAACAGTTCGTTGAGCGATCGAAACTGCTCAAGAGGCTTCTCCAGTTCGGTCTCGTCCAGTGCTCCATATTTTCCGCCGTAGATCATCGAAAACACCTTTCGGCGCAATGCCGCTGTGGGGATGGGTGTTCGAGACAATCGCACTCCGATTGCGGCCCCGAGCATGTTGAGAGTTCCACCATGGATTCGACGAGCCTGTCGAAATTGTTCCAGTCGTACCTTCATGAAGTGCTTCATACTTCTGACGCCACGATCTCGGCAACACGCAGAGCATTGGCGATGATTGTTAAGGACGGGCCAACTCCCAATGAAGTTGGCATGAAACTTCCGTCAACCACAAAAACATCCGGCTGATCAAACAAACGACACTCGGGGTCTGCGGCCGCATATTCCCGCGACAGCCCAAATCGAATTGTGCCACACTGATGAGCGACGTGTTCCTGAGACGGTCTTAAACCGGAGACACAATGGACAGCTCCGGTGCTCTTCAGGAGATCCGACATGCGGCGAGATAACTCCGCACCACGTGTACGATCGTAATCCGAAAACTGATGATGGAGCTGGATGGTCCCTGACCGATCCAGCGAAACGCGATTGTCCGGATTCGGCAGATCTTCAACGATGCCGACCAAAGGCAACATGCGTGAACGCAGAAATTTCAGTATCCAGTGCGGAACCCACTTCATTCCGGTTTTCGCCATCATCCACGGCCCCGGAGCGGGCAGTGATTGAATAATCCCCATTTTTTCCGGCAGATCCCGAGTGCCAAAATAATAGTCGGAGGAACCAATCTGTTTAATAAACGTCTGCGTCGCACCGGTGGGACGCATAAAGACCCCGATCGAGATCGGCGAATAGTGCATCATGTAGTTCCGACCAATCATCGGATGGTCGAACCCCGACTTCAGCAACAAGGCTGATGATCCAATTGCGCCGGCCGAGAGCACATAGCGTTTGGCGGTGTACCGAACTCGCGATCCCGTCACTCTATCTTTCAGCCAGAGACCGCTAAGCCGACCGCCGACACCTCGCTCCAGCAGGTCCCCTTCGCACTGAGTTTTCAAAGTTAAAGAATCGCCGCGATCAATGCATTCCCGTACCAACTGGCCCGATGAACGTCGCGCTCCGGTGGGGCAGACGAATCCCGCACAGTTATCACATCGCAGGCATTTCGAGGTTTCAATTGCCAGCGGTAATCGATAAGGATTCAGGCCCGAATTCCGGGCCGAGCGGATTAGTTTCTCATTGATCCGGGCAAGAGGAATGCCACTCCGGCCGACGGAAGAGGCTCCGGATTGATCTCTTTTCAGGCTCTCGATAGTTGACGTGTCTGGCGATGCTTCGGGACCTCGTGGATCTCGAACATCAGCGACGCAGTAAAGACTTTCGGCCGCCTTCAGATGGGGTTCGAATGACTCATAGGACACTGGCCACTCATGAATGTCTTTAGGAATACGCTGGGCATAATATCGGCCGGGAGAAAAATCAGAGGGATGAGGGCGCAGGAGCGCGCCTCCGTAGACTGATGTACCACCGCCGATGAGCCCTCCCATGTAAAGTCGAGAAGGACTGGAGTTCAAAACGACCGAGCGATCATCGTAGGGCTGCTTCTGGATCAGTGTCGCAAATTCATCGTGCAGAGAACTCGGCTCGCGTGCTGCAGCGCCTTCGTTTCCGCCTGTCAATCCACCACGTTCAGCCAGCAGAACTTTCTTTCCAGCCGACGCGCATACTGAAGCCAGTGTCCCGCCTCCCGCGCCGCTGCCAACAACGATGATGTCGAAATCCGCATCCATGTGCGGAATCTGGACGCGAATTGAGAACTTCCGGTTAAGTGTTTGTTAATGATTCGCGAAGCTCGTCCCTACGCAGAAATTAAACATTTCCTGCGCTTATTCTTAATTCTTCTCATTCAAAACTCGCCCACAGTGGCCTTAACAAACCGGCTTAGCGACTCTAATAGAATTGGCAACCTCTGATGGAATCAGCGGTCATTCAACGTCAGTATGACGATGTCATTGCAAGTCAATACGACCAGGATCCTCAAAACACCACCAGTAACTCGCTGGAACGTGCTCTGGATCATCTGGATGCAGAAGGAATCCTGTCTGCGATACTTCCCGCCATGCGAGTTCTCGACGTAGGAATGGGAACCGGGATGTTCCTGGAGAAGTTGCGATCTCGTTCGCAGAGAGTGATCGAACCATGGGGAATCGATATCTCAGAGAAGATGGCGAGCATCGCCAAAACGAAGCTGCCGGATCTGGTCTGTGCGATTGATGACGGAGCGAATCTGGATCATCATTTCAATGACGAGAAGTTTGATCTTGTCGCCACGCATTTTGTGACTGGCTTTGTTCCGATTGATCATATTGCTCCGCGAATCTTCGAGAAGCTGGAAGCCGGTGGCGTTTGGTCATTCGTGGGCGGCACCACAGCGGGTTATGGCGAACTGCAACGTCGGGCAGGCCATCCGCTGTTGAAGTTGCTGTTTGGTCATGGTGCCCCTGACCTGCAGGGCATGATTTGTCCGAACAGCGAACGGGATATCATTGAAGTCTTGAAGAAGAACGGTTTTGAGATTCTGATGTCGGAAACTTTCGAGCCAGAGCTGAAGTTCCCTGATTTCGCTTCCTTCATCGAATACGGATATCACGGCGGCTGGCTGACTCCGTTCATTGAAGAGATTGGGCTGCATAAAGCGAAACGCTGGCAACAGGCGATTCTGAATCGACTGGTCTTTCCGGTTGTGGATCACCACAGCATAGTTCTCGCCGTAGCGCGTCGACCTGCGTAGCGACACTTCCTCGGCGTGCGGCAGGGCGTCAGCCCTCCGAGTTTGTCAGACCCTGTCACCGTCACGTCACGCTGCCCAATAACACCCGACGTGAAAATCATTAACCACGGAGGTCACAGAGAACACAGAGGGAAAATCGCAGACGAGACGAGACGTGAAATACGGAATGGAATAAAGCGGCTAGTGAAGTCACCTACGTCTTCCTTTTCTGCACAACAAACGCGATTCCGAATGCCACTCCCTCTGCGTTTCCTCCGTGCTCTCTGTGACCTCTGTGGTGAAAAATTGCGATTTAAATAATACGTGCGCTAGTAACGCACCGGTCAAGAAGATCTGTTTTCTCTTGGAGTTCCGCGATGCGGATTGCGATTGTGGCTGAGGTGTTTCTCCCGAAGATCGACGGCGTTGTGGGGCGCACGGTCAATCTTATTCAGCAATTGCTGGCCAACGGGGACGAAGTGATCGTCGTCTGTCCGAAGGTTGCGGAGTACCGTAATTCCCCGGTTCCATTGATCGAGTTTCCCAGTTTCCCGTGTGCCAGCTATCCCGAGTACGTGATCGGTCGCCCTGACCAGCGACTCATTCAGGAGCTGAAAGCGTTTCGTCCTGATGTGATTCATTTTCTGAATCCGTTTGCATTTGGGTTTCAGTGTTATGACTTGCTCTGTCGCAGCGATCTGCAACTTCCGGTGTTGTTCTCGTTCCATACCCTCTATGGCGAGTTCGTAAAACAGTATCGAGGACTGGGAATGCTTTCTCGCCTGTTATGGTGGCTGATGAAAAGTTATCACAACACGGCAGATCGAAATCTGACCGTCTCTGATTTCATGGCCGACGACCTTCGCAAACGAGGATTCGAACGAGTTGCACTGTGGCCACCGGCCGTTGACTGCCGTTTGTATAACCCGGAGCGAAAATCTGCAGCAATGCGAGGCCGGCTAAGTGGCAATCATCCGGAATCACCTCTGCTACTTACGGTCTCACGCCTCGCTTCTGAAAAAAATGTCAGCTTTCTGACCGAGGTCCTCGAACGAGTTCCCGAGGCAACACTCGCCATTGTTGGCGGAGGTCCGCAGCGTGATGAACTTGTTCGGCGATTCTCGCGATATAAGGCTCATTTCGTCGGGTATCTTCGTGGCGAAGATCTGGCGGCTGCCTATGCCTCGGCCGATGCTTTTGTCTACGCCTCTGAAACGGAGACGATGGGGAATGTTATCCTCGAAGCGATGGCTTGTGGCTTGCCGGTTATTGCAGCGAATGCGGGCGGAGTGACCAGCCTCGTTCACCATGGCTCGAACGGGTTCCTGTTTACTCCTCGTAATGCGACTGAAGCCAGCCAGTACGTTGGCGAGATCATCCAGTCGGTCGACCGTCAGGAGCAGATGTCTGCGGCAGCTCTGGAATCGGTTCAGACGAGAACATGGAGACATTCGAGCGATGAAGTTCGTTCACACTATCAGCAGGTGATCAGTGAGTTTCAGCTTCTGTCGCCGAGCCGGATTGGGAATCGTCGGCCCGGAATGATGGCCACATTTCTGACAAAAGCACTGGTGCGACTGTTTCAGTTGCTGGCGCCGGGGAAAACGAAACCTGCGGTCAACATGGAAACCTCACGCATGCATCAGCATGTAAGTTCTGGTGTTTAAGAAGATATCTGAACGTGGAATTCATCAGAAATGAATTCAAATCGCGCTATAGGTTTAACGTTCATGTCCGAGAATTAGTGGAGGTTGTCGCGGGATTCGGTATTGCTGGTGTTGAATCTCAGACTTTGTGGTTGGTGGAATCGCGAAAAGCAGCCAGCGAGGCAATTCTCTCATGACAGAGCGATCGGTGCATGTGGCAGTTAGAGGATCTGGTGTTAAATCTGTCGTCATTCCAGGGAGGGCTCTATGAAGACCAGTCGACGGCAAGCGGCCATTAATCAAATGGTCTATTGGGATCGCCAGATTACGTTTCTGATGAACAGAACTTTGAAATGGCGAACAGTCTCACCGTTCTTCCGAGTGATTAGTAATCTTGGCAACGGGAAATTCTGGTATGCGTTGATGGTGATTCTGCCGTTGCTTCACGGTCACTATGGAATCAAAGCGGCCCTGCATATGGGGCTGACTGCAGTTGTCACGCTTCTGGTTTATAAGTCAGTGAAAGGTGTGACTCAGCGACCACGCCCCGGTGCTGTCTACGAGGCGATTATGCAGGGAACTGTAGCTCTGGATGAGTACAGTTTTCCGTCGGGTCATACGATGCATGCCGTCGCGTTTTCAGTGATCGCCGTGTCGTGGTTCCCGGCATTGCTGCCACTGCTGCTTGGCTTTACGGTTCTCATCGCACTCTCCCGCGTTGTGCTTGGGCTCCACTATCCAACGGATGTCGTGCTGGGAGCCTTATTTGGCATGCTTATTAGTCAACTGAGCCTGCTGATCGTGGGATAGAAGTCATTTGGTGCTGCTCGCTGTGAGTGAAGGATCGAAACAAAACGCAGCTCTTCCGGAGACGATCAAATTGGTCATGTACGCCGAACCGTCTCACGTGGATGGGTTCCTGTTTTCTGCTTCCGCTCAGCCGAATACCGTTCCTGATCGCGCGGCGGTCTTCAGGCTTGGATTGCAGTCCATGCTTGGCTTATTCCTCGCGCCGCTCGGTCGAAGCGGAGCAAAGTTTCACAGACCACTTTCTTGTTCGAGCCGTCTGGAACATGGGCTTATAATCATTCTGCCGGGCATCGAAGGTTGCAGTTCTGTCAATGACAGCATCGCTCGCGGCCTCGTTGCCGGCCAGTTGTCGCACGCGATTCAGATCATCGACTGGCGGCGATTTCGCCCATGGAATCCGCTGCATCTGGCTATGCAGCGACATAATCGCACTCAGGCCCGGGTCGTCGCGGAGTTGATAGTCAACTACCAGCGCAACTTCCCGGGCCAACCGGTTCACCTGATCGGTCACTCGGCCGGTGCAGGGATGGCGTTGTTTGTTCTTGAGCAACTGCGAGAAGATCAGGCCGTGACGTCTGTCACCTTGTTGTCGGCAGCTATTTCAAGACGATTTGATGTGGAACGACTGCTGGGTCGCACAACGGCTGGCATCTGGAACTTCTATTCTCCGCTTGATTTGCCCACCGTGGGAATTGGAACCATGCTCTTCGGGACAATGGATCGTCGCCACGCTGTTTCGGCGGGAGCTTTGGGGTTTCTGACGCAGAATCGCAGTTCAATGTTTTCCGAAGATTCGCAGCAGCAACGTCCACGACTGAATCAGATTCCTTATCAAAAGAGTATGGCGAGGTCATGGAATTTTGGCGGTCACTTTGGCTCAACGAATGCGGTCTTTGTCCGAGACAATATTGTTCCAATCTGTCGCCGGTGCTGAACTCTTCACTTCGCAGGGACGTGAGATGACCATGAGTTACACACAGGAATTGCTTGTCGACGATTCGCTGGATTTTGTCGCTCCTTATCTTCCGGTATCAGCAGACAATGAGTTCTGGTCGCAGGAGCGGGCCTTCAGTCTGAAGCCTCCGGAGCCAACGTGCCAGCCGAAGATGACTCGCGTTCGCTCGCTGTTTCTCAGCGATCTTCATCTTGGCTTCCGGCACTCACGGGTTCAGTCGCTCCTGGAGTTTCTCAATCGACATGAACCTGAAAATCTTTATCTTGTCGGCGATTTCATCGACGGATGGTGTTTGCAGAGTGGGTGGCACTGGCAATCCGAATGTAATCAGATTGTGGCCCGTTTGATGGATCTGGCCAGAGGTGGCACACGTATTCGACTGGCTATCGGCAACCACGACAATTTTCTGCGAGGCCCGATGGTCCTGCGATTTTTTGAGCAGTGCGGAATGGTGGAAGTTGCGGAAGAGTTTCATCACCGAACAGCCGATGGTCGACAATTCTTAGTTCTGCACGGCGACCAGTTTGATTGTTATGAACGGGCATCCTCATTCACTGTCGGATTTCTGAGTTTGTTCTATGAAGGGATGTTGCGAGCGAACTCGATCTGGAGCCGAGTCACTTCCGCAGCCTTGCATGGAAACGGTTCCTTTGTCGGAAGATTGAAGCGACGATTGACGTCTATCGGCAATCATGTCGGTCATTTTCGTAATCAGATCGTCCGTCATGCTCGTCATCGCGGAGTCGACGGAGTCATCTGCGGCCACATCCACGCACCCCAACACATTGACGTCGATGGCGTCACCTATTGCAACGCCGGTGACTGGGTCGAGAACTGCACAGCCGTCATCGAAAACGAAGACGGCGATCTCAAACTCACGTGGCTTTGAGTTAAGTCCTCTCCTTGCGACTGAATACAGGGCAGTGACTGCTTCCGCATTGCGGCGAATTGGTGCGGCACAGGCGAGTGTCGAAAAGCATCGTGTCGACTTCCGCCAAAGTGCAGGGTTGAACGGCCTGATTGTCGCGATCGAGCTATCGCGATCAGCAAGTTAGATGAACGTTTCGAGAAAATCGTGTCGGGTTCAGAACAGTCCCGTTGGTGAACACGTTGAGATTGTTGCGGACGACGGAGCCATCTTAAGGTGATTCGATTCAACAGTTTAGACCTGAGCAAGTGAACATTTATTCTGCATGTTTTATGGGATATAGGGAGTTCGCGGAATTCACACAACATTAATCTGCGGTTCTTGCCGCGTTCAAGATGATCACTAACCTCCACGAGACTAAGCGCGCCCGAGCGATTCATTCTTAATTTCTTTCGACGTGCCGCCTCTTCACTGGAGCCACTATATGTTGTCGCGAGTTTCCTTACTCTTCAAGACTTACTCATCTCCCCTTTCAACCCGTATCCGCCGCAGCAAGTCACGACGCCAATCCGTCGGTGCGGAGATGCTGGAAACGCGAGCCTTGTTGGCGGCATTTACGGGCGGCAACATCGTTGTCGAGCGAATTGGCGATGGGGGCGACAACCTTAAGCGGAAGTGCAGCGGCTGTGGCCGTTCAGGAGTATGCAACAGCCGGTGGAGCCGCTGTCCAAACTCTTACGACTGAGTTCACGGGCTCCAATCTCCAGACGGACTCGGGGACCGCGACTTCAAATGGCTACTTGAATTCGTACGGCGGTTACCTTGCCGTGTCCGGTTCGAACACTGTTCTTACCACCGCCGGTGTCGCCGCTTTAAACACCAAGGTTGCACAATCACTCGATGCTTCTGGTAGCGTTGCCAACCGGACCCTCTTTCCAACTGGGGGCCCGAGTGGCAGTCCACCATCGCCGTTTTCCGGTAACAATTTTCGGAGCGTGATCTACACGGGGGCAAATACTTTCTACGCCACTGGAACCTCGTCTGGCTCGCCTAATACAGGCGGTGCATGGTACTTCAACGGGACGAACTTCACGCAACTGAGCACCACCGTCACCAATTTGCGCAACGTCGAAATCTACAACAATCAACTTTACGTTTCTTCAGCGAGCGGCGCGTTCCTTGGCATATCGTCGGTCGGTAGCGGGCTGCCGACTTCGAGCGGTCAGACGACGGCTCTGCAGATCAATATGGGTACTGGTGCAAGCCCATATGGTTTCGTAATGTTTGACACAAACAGCGACAACACCCTTGATACCGCATACATTGCAGACGATCGCACCGCTGCTGGCGGGGGACTTCAAAAGTGGACATTCAACGGTTCGACATGGAGTAACTCCTGGGCTTTGCTAATCAACGGATCAAACGTATTGCAAAGCAGTATTGGAGCTGGTTTTGCTGGTCTTCGCGGTCTGACGGGCACTTTTTCGGGCGGGACCGCCACTCTCTACGCCACGACTACAGAAACGACGAATAACCGACTCGTATCGATCGTTGACACCGGCACTACCCCAACTTCGGCAACTCAACTCGCGGCGGCGGGGTTGAATTATGTTTTCAGAGGAACCGACTTCGCTCCTGCACCGGCGGTTTCTCAGAACCTTGTCGTTTCTTCGACAAGTGTTTCAGTGAATGAAGGCTTGTCAAGCACGTTCACAGTCAAACTCTCGTCGCAGCCAGCCAGCGATGTGACCGTGAATGTTGCACGCGGCTCCGGGGATACCGACCTCAATGTCTCTGGCGGCGGGTCATTGACGTTTACGTCAGCCAACTGGGACACGCCCCAGACGGTGACGTTGTCGGCTGCTCAAGACGTTGATCTTGCGAATGGTTCGGCGGTGTTTAATGTGACTTCGAGCGGCCTGACGACGGTGAACGTGACCGCGACAGAAGCGGATAACGATACACAGTCTTTGCTCGTTTCCCCGACGAGTGTGTCGGTGACGGAAGGCTCGACGAACACGTTCGCGGTGAGACTGGCGTTCCAGCCAGCCAGCAATGTTACGGTCAGCGTAGCACGCGTTTCTGGTGATTCGGATCTGTCCGGCGATACCACTTTGACGTTTACTACAGCGAACTGGAATACGGATCAGACGGTGACCTTGTCGGCTGCGGAAGACGTCGATGTTGCCAATGGTTCGGCAGTGTTTGATGTAACTTCGAGCGGACTGGCGACGGTGAGCGTGAACGCGACAGAAGCGGATAACGATACACAGTCACTGGTGGTGTCTTCGACAAATGTTTCTGTGACCGAAGGCTTGACTAACACATTCACCGTGAGACTGGCGTTCCGACCGTCAGCGGATGTCACGGTCAACGTGGCACGGGTTTCGGGCGATACTGACCTGACTGTCTCCGGTGGTAGTTCTTTGACGTTTACGTCAGCCAATTGGGACACACCGCAGACGGTGACTTTGGCAGCGGCACAAGATCCTGACTTGGCAAACGGGTCTGCTGTGTTCGATGTGACCGCCAGCGGGCTGCCGGTTGTTAGCGTCACTGGTACAGAAGCAGACAATGATACTCAGGCTCTTCTCGTTTCACCGACAAGTCTTAATGTCATCGAAGGTTCGATCAACACATTCACGGTGAGGCTCGCATTCCAGCCAACTACCGATGTGACGGTCAGCGTGGCCCGCGCCTCAGGTGATACTGATCTGTCTGTTGCAAGTGGCGCCTCGCTAACGTTTACTGCAGGGAACTGGGACGCCGCACAGACCGTGACCATCGCGGCTGCGGAAGACAGCGATTCTCTAAGCAACTCAGCCTTGTTTGAGGTAACGGCTGCCGGAATACTAACCGTCAATGTCTCCGGCACGGAAGTCGATAACGATACTACAGTGCTTGGGCCGGGGGATATCGCTTTCACTGCCTTCCAGGCTGATAATTCAGGCGGTGAGTTTGCGGGGGATGCATTCGCGTTTGTGCTACTTGAGCCAGTTGTGGCTGGTACTGCGATTTTCTTTACGGACAATGGATACCTAACCACTACGAACGCCTTCCGTACCAATGAAAACATGCTTCGTTGGGTAGCGCAGACCGATCTTTCAGCTGGTACCAAGGTTGTCTTCATTGCTCCTGGAGGCGCGGGACCCAACAGCACGGCAGAATGGTCTGGAATCACTCCTGCGACCGGTGCTGTTCTGCCGACGGCGGCATTTGGACTTGCTGGCGGCGGTGATAATATTGCGGCGATCCAGAATCCTACTTTCGGCGGTACAGATCTTCTGACTGGAACTGCGTTGGCCCAGATTACATTTGGAGGAACCACATTTGCACTACCGTTTACTGGCTTCCAGTCGAATGGTACCACGGCAATCAATTCCCATACAGCACTAGCACCGGGTCTCGTCGACGGACTAACTGCAGTCTCGCTGGCTGGCACCGACAACGGACGATATAACGCGGATCCATTTGGATCAGTCGAGACAGGACCCAGGTCGATTGTCGCCGGGTCATTAAACACAGACAGATTCTGGTCAACTTCTGCAACTCCATTTACCCCAGGTAACACACCGGCAACTTTCAGTGTTTCCGGCAGTGTTGCAACAGATCTATTCATCAACGAGGTCGTCTTCAATCCGCTCAATGATCCGGATACCAGCGAGGAATACGTCGAACTTCGCGGAACTCCGGGCGGCTTTGTACCAGCGAATGCGTTTCTTGTATTGATCGAAGGGGACAGCGAAACGGGTAGCGAAACCGCACCGGGAATCCTGGATCAGATCTTCTATATCGGTGGGATGCAGTTTGGCTCGAACGGTTATCTAGTGCTACGGCAATCTGGCAGCACTTACACAGTGGCGAGTGGTGCGACTGACGTCGTTGCGACGACTGCCGGCTGGGGTACAGAGTTTTCGAGCCGGTCATTAGACATTGAGAATGGTTCGGTGAGCGTTCTCCTCATCCAATGGACAGTTTTGCCCGTTGCTAACGCTGATCTGGATGCAAATGATGACGGCGCTCTGGATGGAGCCGCTTCCTCCTGGACGATTCGCGATGGGATCGGCAACATCGATGGCGGCACGGCGGACACGGGATACGGTATTCTGAACACATCCGGAAATGGCAGTGGTCTTGTTCCGGCTGGTTCATCGCTGATCAATCTCAGTGGATACCATCCCGACTACATGGCTCGCAATGGAAACTCTACCGGGCACTCTCTTCTCACAACCACCTCCTCCGACTGGGTCGTTGGGGAACTTGCCGGCGCGATGCCAAACGCAACACTGGCGACTGGTGGATTTACTCGTCCTGCTGCCTATGAGGGTGCGGCTCTGAATCATCTCGGTGCCTTAAACAGCTTCAGTGCGGCAAACGGTCCTCCAGTGGCTGTTGACGACAACTTGTCGGATATCGCGGAAGATTCCGGTAACCGCTCGATTTCCATCGCCAGCCTGATTACAAATGACAGTGATCCTAATGGCGACACTCTGTCGATCACCGCCGTCACCAACGCCGTCGGCGGCACGGTGAGCATTTCTGGTGCAAACGTAATTTTCTCGCCAACGCTGAACTTCAACGGCGCAGCGAGCTTTGAATACACGCTGAGCGATGGATCATTGACTGATATTGGATTGGTGACGTTCACGATCACGGCGGTGAATGATGCCCCGACAGCAGGAACCGTCCCGAACATTACTGTCCGTCAAGGAGCCGCAGACTCTAACCTCGACCTGACAAGTGTCTTCAGTGATTTGGAGACCCCGGACGCTCTCCTGATCTATAGCGTGTCGGGTAATACAAATTCAGCCCTGTTCACCAGCGTAACGATCAGCTTGGGTACGCTGACGCTGGACTATAACGCGGTTGTGTTTGGGTCCTCTGTGATCACAATTCGAGCAACCGATGAGGGATCATCATTTGTTGAAACATCATTCACCGTTACAGTGAACTATACCCTGCAGTTGCTGCACCTGGCAGATGCGGAGGCAGGACTGCTGGCTTCCACAACGGCTCCTAATCTTGCTGCCCTTGTCGATGCCTTTGATGATGACTTCAGTCAGACGTTGATCCTGGCGGGTGGCGATAACTGGATTCCCGGTCCATTCCTGGCGGGCGGTACTGACGCGGCAGTACGAACCGTCCTTAACCAGGTGTCAGGCTCAAACATTACTGGAACAATCCCGATCGCCGCAGTTGACATCGCGATCCATAACGAGCTGGGTGTTGAGGTCTCAGCGATCGGCAACCATGAGTTCGACCTGGGTTCTCGCGTTTTCCGTGACAGCTTCACTCCCGGAGCCGGCTGGGTGGGCGCGAATTTTGTGCATGTCTCGGCCAATCTGAATTTCTCGGGTGACGCTGAGCTGTCGTCACGGTTCACAAACACGCTGGACGGCGGAACCGGAACTCTGATTCCCGAAGCATCGTCACTGAAGGGGCGGATCGCTCCCTCTGTCGTCGTGACAAAGGGTGGTGAGAAGATTGGCATTGTCGGTGCCACGACCCAGTTGATTGAATCAATTTCCTCGCCTTCCGGAACTGAAGTCGCCGGATTTCCCGGGGGCCCCGGGCCGAACGGCGAAACCGACAATATGGATCTGCTGGCGGCCCAGCTTCAGCCGGTCATCGACGAACTACGGGCGGAAGGCATCAACAAGATCATATTGATGTCGCATTTACAGTTGATATCTAACGAGCAGTCGCTGGCAACCAAGCTAAATGGGGTCGATATCATCCTGTCGGCTGGGTCAAACACCCGTCTGGGCGATTCCGATGATGTCGCAGTGGTCTTCCCCGGCCATGCAGCCAACTTCGCGAACAACTATCCCCTCATCACTGCGGGCACGGACGGTAAGACGACTGTAATCATTAACACCGATAACGAGTTTACATACCTGGGTCGCCTCGTGGTGGAATTCGACGCCGCGGGCGACATTAATGTTACCGGCCTTGCGGATCTGACTTCCATTAACGGTGCTTACGCAGCGACGACCACGAATGTGGCCGCCGCCTGGGCGGCCGACGGTGGTTTGTCAGCCGCATTCGCAGAGGGGACCAAGGGCGAAGAAGTCGCTGACCTGACAGAGGCAGTGGCAGCGGTAATCACGGCCAAAGATGGGAATATATCTGGTTTCACAGACGTCTACCTGCAGGGCGAGCGAGCCACAGTCCGCAATCAGGAAACCAATCTCGGCAATCTGACTGCTGATGCAAATGCGGCCGCTTTGGTGAATGCCCTGGGCAGTGCGGCTCCATCTACGTTTGTCGCTTCCTTAAAGAACGGTGGCGGTATTCGGGCTCAAATCGGAACGGTGTCAGCACCAGATCCATTGACTGGCGAAGTCAGCTTCCTGCCCCCCGCCGCGAATTCTGCCGCTGGCAAGCCTGCGGGAGCGGTTTCGCAACTCGACATCGAGAATTCGCTGCGATTCAATAACTCGCTGATGGCGTTCGATACGACTGCGGCTGGGCTGAAGGCCATCCTGGAGCACGGCGTCGCTTTGCTGGGCAATCAGGGGCGTTTCCCGCAAATCGGCGGGGTACGATTCTCGTTCGATCCGAGTGCTGCTGCTGGTTCAAGAGTGCGTAACATCGTTCTTATTGACGAAAACGACGTAGTCATAGCCGCCATTGTGAAGAACGGTGTTGTATCCTCGGTGGCTCCAACTTCAATCACAATTGTCACTCTTAGCTTCCTTGCTAACGGTGGAGACGGCTACCCGATCAAGGCCAACGGCGACAACTTCCGTTTCCTTCTGACCGATGGCACACTATCAGCACCCATCAACGAGTCCCTTGATTTTGGATCAGCGGCGAATATCCCTGCCAATATCCTGGGTGAACAAACCGCACTGTTTGACTATGTGCGAGCAGCATTTCCAGGACCCGGTTCTGCATATAATCAAGCAGACACACCAATTACTGCGGATACCCGAATTCAGAATCTGTCGCAGCGCAGTGACGGGGTCTTTCCGGCGAATTCCTCTCCCACGAACATCAATCTGACTACGTCTTCTTTGGCAGAGAACGCAGGAGCGAACTCTGTGGTTGGATCGTTTTCCGCCGTCGATCCCAATGTGGATGACACGTTCACGTTCAGCCTGCCTGCGGGACTGAACAGCAACAGTCTGTTCAACATCAGCGGCACGTCTCTGCGAGCCACCGGGTCGTTCGACTTTGAAGCGGGTGCGTCGTACACGATTACGGCACGAGTCACTGATTCAGGCGGTTTGACGTTCGATAAGCAGTTCACGATCACGATCACGGATGTGAATGAAGCGACGTTTGACGGCAACATCTTCTACAACACCACCGCGGCGGCGGAAAAGAATTTCTCACCGGATCAGACTGGTCAGCGTTCGATGATTCGAAACGTTCAGGCGGTGTTCAATGGAGATGTTGCGATACCAGCAGGTCCGGTGACGAATTCTTCGTTCGTCCTATCGCGTCTCGGTGGCAGTCCGATGAGTATCGGGTTGACAGTCGTTTCGAGAATCTTTTCAGGAGGCAAGACGACTGTACTGCTCGGCTTCACCAGTGGAACACATTCCGTCTCAGGGTCTCTGAACGACGGAAACTACCGGCTGGTGATTGACTATGGCGTTCTGGGAATTGACGGTGACGGTAACGGCCAGGTCGGTGGCCTTCGAACCATCAATTTCCATCGTTTCTTCGGCGACAGTGATGGTGATCGCGATGTCGATGCACGCGATTCTGCGAATTATCGAACAGGCTTGCGAGGTAATGCCTCTTGGCTGGCACTGTTTGACTTCGACAATGATGGCGTATTACTTACTGGTGGACTCCAGGATCAGCAGGACAAGGATGCCTTCTTCGCCAATTTTGGAAGACTGCTGAATTCTTCTCTTTAGTCGTGATGCTTTAGAAAGAACCCGCTCACAAGTTTCAATTGTGAATTTCTCGTGAGTTTCGATTTCCGTTCTTTCTTTTGCTCATCGAGCCTTCATCCTGTGGCAAAACTTCCTTGGTTAGTTTTGGTTAGTTGAGGTTTGGAATGTTTAATCAACGTCTTCATGTCGTGTTCTTCTGTCTTGGAATCCTCGCGGGTTCCGGGACGGTTTATGCTGATCTGATTCTGGGGCTCCAGACATCGCAGTCTCTCACAGTTACCAGTGGTGAAACACGGATTGTGGATCTGGTCATTACGGACAATGACAATAGCTCTCCTTTAGAAGCTGAGGGACTTCAAAATGCTGGAGGCCGCATTCTGAAGAACAGTGGTGGCGCTAATGCAATGGTCACTGCTATTACGGATGTGATGGGTTACTGGGGCGGAGGTGGATTGTTCAATACCAACCCAGCGTCAAGTGGTTCAGGTGCTGAATTGGCCAAGGTCTCAACGCTCCTCGATTTCGCTGCTCTCACCGGGGCTGGTGCGGGGAGCACTTCGATCACGATCGCAAGGTTCGCCTTCCAGATCAACGGGGCTGGTGGTTCTACAGTTCAGTTACTGGCAGATCGACTCAATCTGTCTCCGTTTGTTGGCAACACAACTTTTGGTCCGCTTGAAGAAGATCTGGACGATTTCCTCACATTCGGGTCTCTGACTTTCACCGTCGACGGCACCGCTGCAGTTCCGGAGCCAGCTTCGATGATTCTTGCGTCTCTCACCGCCGCCGTCGCTGGTGGTGGCAGTTATCTGCGACGTCGGAGGCTGAAAAAATCGGTGGGCTGAATGCGTACCTGGTCATGAATGCTGTTCAATTCGATGCAGAGCTGTTTTCCTGCGACGCCCGGATAACGCGCAACGCACTGGTGAATGAATGTCGGTCCTGAGTCAGATAGCACGGCTTGAAAGCAAAGCGGAACGCTGGCCGCGCAGGTTTCTGATTTTGGCAGTTTTGCTGTCTGCCGCCTGTTTCGGGCCGTGGCTGGTGATTCATTTCAGCCATCTTTGGCGCCGAGAACATTACCAGTTTTTCCCGATGATGCTGCTTGCAGTTGTCGGACTGAGTTATGCAAGTTGGAGGAATGCTCAACAACAGGGGAAATCCTTCGAGACGCTGAAGTTCGGCACGCCCTGGTTTGCTATGGCCGCATTGACCTTCTCGGCTGCATTATGGCTGAATTCTCCATGGCTTGCCTTCCTCACCACAATCACCGTGCTATGGGCTGTTTTTCGTAACGTCCCGTTTGGATCGAGCTCGATCGCACCCCTGTTTGTGCTCTTACCACTACCCTTTTCGATGGATGGTGAGTTAGTTCATGGGCTGCAGCGAATCTCTTCCCGTGGCGCGAGCGCGCTGCTTGATCTGGTTTCGATCCGGCATCTGATGTCGGGAAATGTTCTGGAACTCTCCGACAAAACTTTCTTCGTCGAAGAAGCCTGCAGCGGAATTGGTTCCGTGTACCTGCTGCTCGCCTCCGCAGCGATCTACGCGTCTTGGCGACAATTAAGACTTGTTGTGACGATCCCTCTTTTGCTGTCTGCAGTCCTCTGGGCCGTCGCGGGGAATACGTTTCGGATTTTCTGTGTCGCATGGGCCCATGAGAATCTGCACCGTGATCTCAGTTCCGGGAGTTCGCATGACATTCTGGGGTCCGTAACCTATCTGATCTCGCTTCTGCTGCTGATCATGACCGAACAGGCGTTACTGTTCGTGTTTGAGCCTGTGGGAGCGACGGCATCTCAGAACGTGACTGACAAGTCTGCACGATCTATGGCGATGGCCGTCGGCAGATTCTGGGATCGGCGGACCTTGATGGATCCTGAGATCCGCATCAAGAAATTTCTGACGATTGGTGTCTCCGGGTTCCGTGTGACGCGCGCTCTCTTTATCGTGCTTGTGCTGATATTCCTGAGTCTTGGCTGTGCTGGGAACATCTGGCGGTTCTGGCCGGAACTTCTGGCAGTGTCCCGGGCGGCATTTCCCAGCGTCGCGGCAGCAGCCGACGAGTCTTCTCGCGTGCCAGAGGCCGCCCCCGCGTCAGTCATTGCTCCTTTGATGAGGCTGACTCCGAATCTATTGAACCAGATCAGCGAGCTGGCGGTTGTCTCACAGGTTCCGCCGGTGGCCATCGACGTACAGCCTCCGCATTTGCCCGTGGACGCTCCTGCAACAGAGCCTTCTGAAGCGGGATCTTCCCCAGGGAGCAGATCTGCTGCCGGTCACGTGCAATGGAATCTTCAGCTTTCAGAAACTCCCGTGATGCTGATCATTGAAGGTCCGTGTCGCTCGGTCAACTCGGCTGCCTACGCAAACACACGTGATGATGATCACAGTGGTATGCACGAATGGACCGTCATCGAGTCGACGACCGCCGCAGTGGCTGACATCGCCAGCGATCTTCCTGTCGTGCGAGAACAGATTCTGCAACATCGACAGACAGAGTTTTGTCATGAACTGACTGCGGAGTTTTCCCAGACCGGTTCACCGATCCCGATGATTGAGAGTGGCACTTTGTCCGGAATTCGGCATGAGCTTTCGGAAGCGATTCGTTCAAAGAGCTCTGCTCGAGAAGAATGGTTCTGGAGAGTTACCCTGCGTTTCAAATCTGACCGCCCAATTGAATCTTCAGTCCGACCATCACGCATGGCTGTTTTTGGCGACATCCTGAAGGCGTTTCTGGCTCATTGGAGGACGCCTGTATGAAAATTCAGCGATTGCTGCTTCTTCCTGAGATGCTTTGGCTCTTTCGACTTCTGATGAGCCTCTTGATCTTCTTCCGAATGTGGCTGACAAGTCGCAGTTACCTGCGTCTGTTGTGTGCTGTCCCTGCAATTGCCCTGACGCTGGCTTTCGTTGGGGCCATGGCTTCTTCGCAACTGAGAAACCGTGATCCGAATCTGCGGGACCACTACCTGACGCTCGCAAAGCAGGCGGTGGTTGAGGGAAACGTAAAGGGCGCGAGATTATTGTTTCGACGAGCCCAGCAACTGGCGCAGGGTGATCAAAATATAACAATGGAGCTCGCTTTGTCCCTGTTTCAGATGAAAGAACGATCGGAGGCGTATCAGTTGCTGTCGTCGATCGCTCCGTCTGGAAAGTCCGGACATCTGCCGGCACATCGGTTTCTGGCGGAGAATCCTCCGGATCTTTCGCAGGTGCAGAAGGACCGTTTTCGAGCCATCCACCTGAGTCATCTCGTCCGCAACTCGGCGGAGACGCGACAAGAGCGAATCCAGTTGCTGCAGATACTGGCTCGATACCGCAAGTTTGATGATGTAAAGAAACTTATTCACGAAGCCCTGGATCGTTATCCGGAAGACCGCTTGTTTCTGGCTCAATTGAAGGTACGTGAAGGCGATCAGACGGGGGCTCGTTGGGAAACGGAACAAGCCTGCGAAGCTTTGGAAGCGATCGTTGCGAAGGAACCGGGAAATGCTGACCGCAGAATTCAACTGGCTCAGGGTTTGGTCTTCCTGGCTCGGTTCGCTGACGCCATCTGTGTTATGTCGGACGGGATGACGGACACGCAATCTGCGGAGTTGGCTTCTTCGCCGACAGATCCACTTGGGAGCGAACCTACGAATGCTGGGTTGGCTGGTGACAGTGGTGGCAGCAGCAGGTTGGCAGGTGTGGGACAGAATGATGAAGGACGAGATCGCAAGTTGGCGTTGACTCTTAGCAATACTTACTTTGCATGGATAAAGACGCTGCCGATTGATGAGCAGGCGATGCAGTTGCGGTGTCTGGAGAGAGAATGCTGAATCAGGAAGGTCATGAGAGTTCGACGACCGAACTGGCTGTGGATATGAGTATAAGGATGCAGTCGGCATTGCAGGATCCGGCAACTTCATGGATTCGTGCCGCGGTGGAGGGGAATGCCAGGGCGGCTCGCGGGGAGTTGTCCGATGCAGAGAGAGTTTATCGGCTCGCGCTGCAGTCAGCACCGGATGACCCAACACTTGCCAATAATCTGGCTTGGGTGCTGCTGGCAAAATCGCGATCAAAGCAAGCCGATTCAACAGAACAGGCTCAACAACAAATATTGGCGGAGGCACTTCGGTGGAGCGAACAGGCCGTCAGTACAATGCCGGAAATCGTCTCCTTTCTGGAGACGCGAGGTCAGATTCAGGCGGCACTCGGAAATCATGCTCAGGCACTCAGTGATCTGATGGCCTGTCTTGATCGTGGCAAAGACAGCCCGGAAATACAGCGTACCATGGAAGCCTGTGCTCGTGCTTTGCGCTGATCACGAACCGGGTATCCTGCAAAGGAAACGGAAGACACGGACATTTCGCACGCCTTCACAGCACATCTGCGATATTGGAAAGCTTCTGAGCCAACAGCCGGTCTTTCAGCAGACTCCGTTAATGCGTGTCGGCTACTTTCGATGGAACCGGTATCCGATCCCTCGGACAGTCTCGATGAGGTGTTCGTACTCACCCATCTTTCTTCTGATCGAACGAACATGAACATCGATTGTTCGCTCCAGCGTGTAAATATCTTCACCGCGAGCCCCCTCCAGCAACTCGGAGCGAGAGAAGGCTCGGCCAGGTTGAGACATCAGCGTCCACACCATGCGGAACTCCGTTGGTGTCAAATCAATTGTTACGTCGCGAGCGGACATGAGGTGATTACGGCGATCCATCTCTATTCCATGTAGTGCGAGCACGTTACACGATTCTTCCGTCTGCTCCACTCGGCGCAATAATGCTCTGATGCGATGGATCAGCGGTTGAATTCGAAAAGGTTTCGCAACATAGTCGTCAGCTCCCATGTTGAAGCCGCGAATCTCGTCAGTCTCCTGACTCTTTGCTGTCAATATCAAGATCGGTATTGATCTTGTCCGCGATTCGCTCTTGAGAACGCGGCAGATCTGCAGTCCATCAAGGCCTGGCAGCATGATGTCAAGAATACACAAATCCGGGATCATGGACTGAGCTCTCAACAATCCCTTGATACCATCATTTTCCCAACTGACTTCGAATCCTTCTTTCTGAAGATTATACATGACAATCTCTGCGATTGCGGATTCATCTTCGACAAGAAGGATGTTAGGTGACATGAGTGTTTGAGGATTCAAGAACATTGGCGGGAGAAGATCCGGGGGCGGAAGGTTCGTGTCGCTAAGTTTGCTGCCACTTTTCCGTTGCGTGTAGCCAAGGAGAAGTGGAGCCGACAGTCGTTCAGATTGGCAATCCAGGAGGCACTGTCAAAACCGAAAGGCAAATGAGCCCCGATCTGGAATTCCAGCCGGCCCGTCCACAAATTTTTGCTCACATTTCTGAACGAATGGTTAAGAGTTCGCCGGGTTCTTCACACATTCCATGAACCCGAGCAATCACGATTCTGCAGCATCAGAAATGATTCGTCACCGTAATTGGCTGTTTGCCCATGTGGCTATTGCAGCTCTGACGAAGATCCTGCCTCTCGACTTCCGTCAGCCCGAGGAATGTAGTGCAGATGCTCCGAAGTGCGGAGGTTGATTCGTTATTCGACGGGCGTCCGAAGATCCCGAACGTAGTCGATAACGTTCGACTCCGTTTAGATAGACTCTTTTGCTTCGATCGTGAACTTCATCACTCAGGATAGGCCTTAACAGGCACTAACAAAACCGGGACAGGCACCCTTGTGCGGTCCCTTTTCACTATGATTCACGGATCTCTGCGGGAGCCAGTCCCGGTTTTGTTATGCGTTCTAAGTAGGCTTTTTGTGAAATCCTGGCATGTGCAGCCGTGCGGTGATGGTGGGTTTTATGGTTGAGCAATGGTCAATGCTGTCGTTCTGCTCATCGACAAACGCAGTTCCAAAGGGATAGGACAGCCTCTAATGACAGTACTGCCCTATGACGCAGAATCGATCGGCAAACCGATCTTTTTGACAGTCGCAATGCGACTTTTGTGCGGCCACTTTGAGGGGCAGAATGAAACTCGCCACGAAGCCGTTTTCAGGCTGGCAATGCTCACGCGAGTGAACATGCTTCACCATTGTGACGTCGTGGACTTACAGCAGTGAGAGGTTTGAGTCCGAATATCGGAGGCGAGTAGACGGGCGGACTTTAGTCCATCGCGAAGCCGCCGTGGCGGGCGCAGTAGACCCCTGAGTCATCAGGCGGCGAGCCCGGAAGGCAACACATGAACCGAGTACAGCAATTTCTAGTTCTGCGCGTAACAATTGGAACCACCACGACACGGATACTTGGAATCGTGCAATAGTATCCGAGTGGGTTCAGGTCGCCGAAGCGTCCGCAGGTCAGGATTCGCTTGAGGAGTTAGGCGAGTTGCTGGGCTGGATGCATTCACGTGTGATTTGACGTGCTGCTTTCCATGCGTGGCGCAGGGTAAATAGTCTGGATTCGATCTGTTCGGCAGTAAAATACTTGCCATGGTCGCTGGCAGGCAGTCCGGCCAGCGCCAAAGTCAGTGGCATCAGGTCCAGGAACTCTTTGTATTTTCGTTGCAGATCGTTTGGTTCCGCCATGACTCGTCTTCTCCCGAGATCGTGATCTCCGCTTGGCGGAGTCTCAACAAACGAAGACGGGCTTGTGGATATCCGCAAGCCCGTCTGGTGTCCATGCTCTACATTCAATTAACTATTGCCGGGGCGACGCCCCATGTACTGTTTGATGATCGCGTCGGCTGCACCTGTCGGCTTTGCGCTGTCAGATGTTGATGCCCCGGAGCTGCCCTTAGGAGCTTCGCTTTCTTTAGCACCGGTGAGCGAGGGATCCGGCAATGCAACCTCAATTCCTGCAGCGGCCGCTGGAGCCGGAGTTGCAGCAGGGGCAACCGGCTGACCCTGCATCGGGTAGCCCATTTGTGGCATCATTTGAGGATACATTTGACCGTATCCTGGCATCATCTGCTGATAGGGCATGCCACCGTACATTCCACCGGGATAACCCATGGGCTGCATCATTGGTTGCATCATGGGATTCATCATTGGCTGGTATGGGTACTGCCCGGGCATCATCTGCCCCTGCGGTTGCATTACCATTGTCTCCGCCACGCTGACCATTGGAGCGGCAGCCGCTGCAAGGGAGGGCTCAGCAATGCTTTGAATCGGCACAACCTGAGTGGTCTCGGGAGCTTTTGAGGTCACTGGCTCCGCAGCCGCAATCGGCGTTGTTGGCATTTCCAGCACTGTGCGGGAGTTGACCTGAGTGTCTTCATTTGTCAAAGGGATCGGAGGCATTGTCTTGCTATCCGAATCGGGCAGGCTGACACCTTGGCGAATCACCAGTTCAAAATCGAGATTTCCGATGAGGATTCTGTCGCCTGAAGAAAGAACCGTTTCTTTACGGATCCGCTCTCCATTCACCAATGTTCCATTGGTGCTGCCCAAGTCCCTCAGGCGCACAGAGAAATCATCGATGCTGAAAACGCAATGGTGACGGCTGACCATGTCGCTGTTCGGGCGGAGCTGGCAATCCTGCTCCCGACCGATCAGAAACTTGCGTCGATTCAGGGGAATGACCTGGCCGGCGTGTTTACCGCCGACAACTTTCAGTTCCGCTGCGACCATAAGTGGGAAACTCCGAAGGAATGAGAAGCCCTTCCGAGAGGCTCGCGAACAAAGTATCTCGGCGCGAATAGACAGGTTGTGTTCAAGTTCGTTCGAATAAGAATGTAGCAATCCGTTTTACAACTGCCAGCATGAAAAGGCCTGCCAGGGTCGCAAAATTGTCGAAAAATCATGCCGACGCGAGTTGCAGGACGACCCAAGGTCATAAACCGCACATCTTTCTGGTGATGCGAACTTCGTTTTCTGAAATCCCAGACCCATGTGAGATAACGTTTTGCCGGCTGAAGTATCGGCAGAAAATTGGAAATCCCGAGACCGGAACCACATCGAATAGTGCCCGACAGCTCGACGAAGTTGAATGAGCCCTGAGCCCACACCACCTTCATGGCGAACGGTCGTCACTTTCCCACGACAACCTTAGGCTGGATTGGAGAGAAATTCCGAGGAAATTGATCTCTCCAAATCAGAATAAGGGCGAATCGTCCATTCCCGTTCGATTGAAGCAGCGATCCCGCCTGGCAGCCCTGTGTAGAATTGAGCAACATCGAACTCCTGCGAGAGTTGCTGAATCCCTTCAACCGTCGGGCAGACGTTCGATGCCGACAGCAGAATGCTTCCGTGTTGTAGGGTGATGCCTTTTCGCCTCCTCTGGGCACTTCCGACAATCTTGGTACCACTCTCATGAACGATATCGTTGGGATTGCTGCGCAAGAAGCACAGGAATGGCTCTACGCTGGGGCGAGCGTTCTCGTTTCCTGACTCCTGGCCTTCTCGAAGTTTCGCCGCCTGACTCGCGTCGAAATCGCTCCGCAGCAAGCATTTGGCTCCACATTCCCGTAGCAGCTTGATCAGACTACGGTGAATAATTCCGTAGAGTTCGGAGGGATCCTGCCGCACGGGATGGCTGGCCGGGAGCGTACACGAATATGTGATTTCCAGATCATGCAGGATCGCTCCACCGCCTGAAAGCCTTCGAACTGTCGGCAGTCCAGGAAAAGGCGACTCGTGCTGAACCCCTGCTCCCTGAAAATACCCCACTGAGACCGTCGGTTCACACCATCGGTAGATTCGAATCACTGAAACGTCGCGGGTCGCTCCTAACTCCAGCATGGCCGCGTCCATCGCCATATTGAATCGACCGGACATGGGTGCTTCGTCCACGATGACTTCGGCTCGCCCTGATCCAGCAGCCATCGGAGGGAGCGATTCGTCAGGGATCATCGTGCGGTTGTCCCGTTATCACGCGGAGTTTCAGGTTTCTCTGCATTCCGGATCTGGAGCCGGAGACAGTCGAGACGGCTCGACGACAATCGCAAGGATAATCCGTTTCCCGTTTTGTTCAAACGAATTGTCGAACCGTGTTCTTTGGAATCTCGATGGTTCCTGGACTCCAAGGTGTCCGGATCGTCGGAATGCTTGGCTGTTGATGGTCGTCGGTTCTATGATCCGGTCATGGATGCTGGTAGACCCGATCGGGTTGTCAATTTCGTTGAGTATTCGTTCGTTGACTATTCGTTCGTTGTCTCCGTTTCTGCCGGAACTTGTCGACCATCAAGCAGCAAGATCGACTGAACGCTGAACTACAAACTTGAATAGACAAACGGACGATTGACGCAGAAACCGGTCGCATCCGGCTCGGCGTTAAGCGAAGATGTGAACCAAGCTGGTATCAAGTACGCTGAATTGAACACTTTATCAACAGACCGGCACCCGCGACTCCGAAAACAATTTCGCTCGTCGCAAAGGAGAAGGATGTATTGTCAGTGACAGAATCGACATCTGAACGAATTCTTGTGACCGGTGGGTTTGGCTGCATTGGAACTCAGGTCGTCAAATGGTTACTGTCAAACACAGATGCGACCGTTGTTGTTGGTGCACGTGAAGTAACGGACGCGAGGATCTCTGGATTGTTTGGCGATTCGACTCTGTCACGGCTAGCGTGTGTTAGTCTTGAAGTTCGAGATCAACAACAACTGGAGAGAGTTCTTCAGGCTCATGACGTGACTCGTGTTGTACACTTGGCTGCTCTGCAGACACCCGCCTGCAACGCGGATCGGGATCTGGGCCTGCAGATTAATCTGGCGGGGACTCAGAATCTGATTGAGGCGGTGAAGAGATGCCGGCCGACACTCCGCCGCTTCGTGTTCGCAAGTTCCGTTGCCGTTTATGGCCCGCGTCGCTCGTACCCCGGACCTAAAGTGCCAATGCTTGCGGAGCCTGCTCCCGTGAATGTCTACGGTGCGTGGAAACTCACCGGAGAACAGGTCACGCGTTTTCTGTTTCAGGAGACCGGCATTCCCTCACTCTGCATTCGCCCTGGCGTACTCTTTGGGCCGGGACGCGATGCCGGGCTGACGGCGGCCCCGACGACAGCCATGAAGCATGTGGCTTTGCGAAAAGCCTATGAGATTCCTTTTAAGAGTCGACAGGATTATTTGTACTCACCAGATGTCGGTGCCGCGTTCGGAAACGCCCTGATGGCTCCATTCTCCGATTATGGCGTCTTCACACTCCCGAGTCACACCGTGGATACTCGAATGTTCGTGGACACACTGCGTCAGGCTGCAGCGGAACTTGGCTACGGCGAAGACGTCCAGATCTCGATCGGAGATGCTGAAGTGCCGTTCATCTGCGACCTCGAGTTTGAAACATTCCTGAATGCATTTCCTGCGGCGCCGCATACGCTATTGCTGACCGCCGTCAAAGAGTCTCTGATCTTCTTTCGGCAACAGGTGGAAGCCGGCTGGTTGCGAGTCTGAACTGGCGCAAAAGCCTGGCAGCGGGCTTGTCGACCCATGAAAGACGGGAGCTTAGTGGTCTTGAGACTGCGGTGATACATTCCGTCGAATTGCCCTGAAAACGCTGTTCCACCCTGCTCCTCTTGCGATCACCGTGGGCTTGATGTCTCCGCTCTTCTGACCTCGTCGCCGACATTCTGATTCATAAACGGACCATGCCTGTTCTGGTGACGTAGGCAGAATCCACGTGTCGAGCTTTCTTAATTGGCCTAGCCCAATCGCAAAACGATACTGAGAGTTATCGCATAGCTGCTGTTCGATCTTTTCGGCCACCTGTCGCTCAACAGTTTCCAGTTCGGCCGCTGTGCATTTCAGATTTCTCATCACCAGAATGGCCCGATAACCCGAGGCCGAATACTGGTCAGTGGCCTCGGCCAGGACCGGGATCAGCATCGCAAATGCAGGCTCGAGACGAAGGGATTTGCAACCCGTCTGCAGGGCATCTCGCACGTGCTGTTCATGAAGCTTTTCGCCGACCAGATCGCTTTGCACCCCGGCTCGGCCTGTGAACCTCAGTAACGGACATTGCCGAATGAATCCCGTAACCTCGATCTCATCGCCAATTGCGTACCGATACAAGCCGCCGCCAGTCGTCAAGAGGACCTGATAACGATGGCCCTGCTCAAGTTCCCAGGCCCATTTGGCAGGCCGAGTTGGATCCTTTGCGGTTTCGATGGGTCGGAACTCGAAAACGTGAGAACGAACGGCCAGCGCGGAACCGTGGCTGGATTTCAGCGGGAACGAAGTCACCCCTTCGGTCGCCAGCAGTCCTTTGGGCTGAAACGGAACATCTGGTAACCAACTCTTTAACTCCGGCACAAACATGGACGCCGAGGCATCGCCCCATGCACTCACAAGCGATAGTGCTGGCCAGATTTCTTTAAGGAACTCCGCTGAAGGGCCAAATTGCTGAAGCTTACTTCTTAGGAAACGAGACCGGCTGCGATTGCGCTCAATAGAGAATTCTTTGAAGCCCTGATCGACATTGGTTTGAGGGAAATGCAACTGTCCAGCTTCGATGTCTTCTACGATTTGCTCGGCCCAGTTTGGAAGCCTCGCAAACAAAGTTGTCAGGAATGTGGGGCTCCAGACGGAGATCAAGGCAAGGTCTTTTGCGGCAAGAAGTCCAGCCAGCGTCGCATACTGAAAATCCTCGATGTTGCGGATTTGGGCCACGGATGTTGGCACGGCCAGAAGCCGCTTCATGGCCCAGCGTTGCCAACCAGCAAGATACTCTGCATCGCTGTCAAACCCGATCCTTATTCCCCCCGGCGTTTGCTCCGGTCGCTGCGCTGCGGGAGAAATCGACCAGTAAGCTCGCCCTTTTCGACAGCCCGGAAAACCCGATAGTACATCGTACATCCATGTCGCGATGGCTCGTTGAAATTGTCGCCGCAACGTAGCGGTATACGGAATCAGGCGACTGCCGCCTGAGGATCCTCCGGTAGGTTCCAGCATCAGGACTGGCTCAGAAGTCAGAACGCCCTGCCCTCCGTTGGCGATCTCCTCGATCTTTGGTCTCAGGCTTTCATAATCACAGATCGGAACATGTTTCTGAAAATCTTCGAGCGATTTGATTTGCAAGAATCGATGATCTCGACCATATCGGGAGTTCGCATTATCACGCAGAGTCAACTGCAGTAGTTCTTCCTGCTGCTGCTGAATGTTTGTCGTAGCCTTATGAAAGGCTCGACTCTCACCACGGCTCTGCCACATCCAAAGCGAGTTAATCGTCCTGATCAGCATGAGCCGACACGCTGTCGAGCGAACGCTGAAGACTGAATCATCCGCTGAGCTGCGGCGGAGAAATTTTCAGGGGTCATGCGAGCAATACAGCACAATTCATCACCCTCCGCGTGACCTGGATTCTTTGCAACAAAGAAACTCACGTGAGGATCCTGCCGTCGCTCCGGAGTGATCTCACCAAGGCCCGGTCTGAGTCGATCACTGTTGGACGACGCTTTGACGAGACCTTTTTGTTGGTCAAAACGATCTGGAAACTTAATCTCTGCGACGCGAGCAATGATGGCTCGAAGGTCGGCAGGCATTTCGGCATCGTATCTGGGATGAAAGTCACGAAAGTAAACTGGAAGAACTCGATAGGTGCGAAAGCCTTTCGAAATCAGGCACCAATACACTTCGTCGCCAGGATAAGTTTCAATCCAGTGCAGCGCCAGTTTTCCAAATGCCAGAGCCAGCGCACTGCTGCCCCAGTGATCACGATCGACAATCGTGTCACCGGAAAAGACACAGCGGATGGGGCGGGCGTCGATGCTCAGTGAAATCAGGGCCTGTGTCGAGAAGCCGCAAACTTCGGAACTGGCTTCATCGATCAAAAGTATAACCCAGTCCTTTTCTGAAAGGTCTGTTTCGAATCGAGCTCGAATCATGTTTTCATAATGGCGATCCATCAGTGCGAACATGGCGTCGCGATCGGACTGAGCCAGTTGAGAGGGACGCAGAATTCGAGCGGCGAGTGTCATGCAGGTATGTTACAGACAGCCTAACTCAAGATAAACATTGCGGCCATTGAATTGCTCCGGCTGAACTTTTTCCGGAGCCCAGCTTACCACGTAAAGGCGAGTTTCGTAGCAATGCACGGCTGATTGTCGAGCCTTCGGAACGAGCGGATCACGTTCGAACAATCCCAATGCCAGACTATCATTCTGTTTCGTGACCGGCAAATTTCGAACCGCATACAGTAATTGCTGCCAGACGGCGGGATCGGAGTTTTCAATGACCGGCATGGCCAGCATAACGTTTCGCATGCGATCTCCCGGGGCCGGAAAACGTGGCAGACGAAGGCATCGCGCCAGTGGATTGTAGAGATGTCGCGACCATCTCCAATGGCCGGTGTAGCGTTCGACATGAGATTGCTTAAACGCGGATTGATCCCATGCTGCCAATGTGCCGACGATTCTGCCGTCACGCCAGGCACACAGGACCTGTTCGAGCGACAGATCTCGATACGTCGAAGTCTGCTGTAGAAAATCGTGTTCATAGAGGACGGGAAAAAACAGGCGAGACTGTCCTTCACGATTCAGGAACGCGACAAGCTCCGGAAGTTCCTTCTCCTGAAGCGGCCGAACCTGGAGTGTCGGATCCCGGCGAGGAACCTGCCACGAATGTGTCGGCAGGATAAACGTGAAGTATCGCCCAAGCTCGTGATAATTGGGCAGGCCGGCTCGTCCTTTCGTCAGTGCATCGATCGCCGCCGTGTTGCCTTCCGTCACTGTTGTCAAATAAAAATCCGTGCGGCCATCTTCGTGAAGTTGCCGGAGCTTCTGAAAGCCTCTCGCGATGACCAGGCCTTTTCGAGCTGACTCGCGAATCCGCAGGCCGCCCAGATATCCGACGGGTGTCGCGATGCCATTGACATATCGCATGCGGACACTGCGAGTCGCCATTGCCATGATGGAATCTGAGGCCTCTGAGTCTGACTGGCCTCTGCGAGCTATGAGCACCTGATGAAATGGCCCTTCAACGATAGCGCCATCGAAGTAGCGTGGCTCTCGACGAAGCGTTGCTTCGATGGCCCCGCCAAGTGGTGTTTCTCTAAGTAACGCTCGCAGTTGTAATTCTGCGCTATCGTCGACCAAATCAAAATGCAGGCCGGAGGACGCTATTGCCTTTGGCGGGCCGGGATCAGTTTTCCGGTCCATGACTCGTCCCCCAAAGGCAAACCGCTTCGCCCTTCCACGTCCCAGTGATGCATGGCATTAATGATCAGATGATTCCGCAGCAGATAAAGAGTTCTCCGATTAACAGGAGCCATCGCGCGTCGAGCGATGCTGGACCAACTGTAGAACCGCCGGCGCGCATCCAGACATAGCTTCGCAAGTTCGTCCGGCGACATGTTCCGCGGTTGAAAAGGAATCATGTTGTAGCGATACCTGTCATCCAGCCACCACGCATCGTACAACAGTCGTCCCTCTGTTTTCATTCGCTCATACAACGGAGTGCCGGGAAATGGCGTGATGTGATTAAACGCCGCGATGAAAAGTCCATGCTCGATGGCGAAGTCGACCGTTTCCGAAATTGACTGCGGAGTATCATGATCGTAGCCAAAGATGAACGTCCCGTAGACGGAAAGTTTGTGCCGAGACATGTTGGCCAGAGCTTTTGCCGGTCCGCCAGCCATCAGATTGAACGACTTATTCATCTGTTTCAGGCTGTCAGCGTGCAGAGATTCGAAACCGATCAACACTCCCTGACAGCCGCTGCGGCGCATCAGGTCCAGAGTGTCTTCATCGTGACACACATTGATTGCTGACTGACTCACCCAGCGGATCTTGAGCGGAATCAGCGCCTCCATCAGTTCCCTGGCTTCGTCCAGCCCGGACGTCAGGTTGTCATCGATAAAGAAGATCATCTGCCCCGGCCGGCGAACTCGCGCAATCTCCTCCAGAACTCGATCAACCGGACGATGACTGTGCGTTGCGTTAAAGAAAGACTGGATCGCGCAGAAGTCGCAGCGGAATCGACAGCCACGAGCGAACTCGACAAGGCGAATCGGCAGGTAACGCTTACCCTGAAAGATGGAGCGATCCGGCGTGACTCGCAACTGAGGTCGCTCTTTGCTTTGATAAAACGGCTTGGGGCAGCCGTGGCGATAATCATCAATGACCTGTTCGAAGAGTCCTTCTGCTTCACCGACGACAAGTGTGTCAGCGTACTGACCCACCTCTTCCGGGCAAAGCGTCGCATGAAACCCGCCCATCACAACCGGAACACCGCGCTGGCGGTATTCACTGGCAATTTGGTAAGCGCGTTTGGCGGTATAGGTTTCTACGCTGATGGCAACCAGGTCTGTCGGTTCATCAAACGGGATTGGTTCAAGGCGATCGTCGTAGAATTTCTTTTCGACGTCTGGCGGCGTCAGAGCGGCAATCATCGCCGCAGGCAGACATTCCATCTGCCAGGTTCGGATGTAATGCTTCATGCCTCGTGGTCGACCAACACACGGATGCACGATCGTGAGTCGAAATGGCTTTCGGCTGCTCATGACTCCCGCATTTCCAGGGAGACAAGGACATCGTCAGCCGATGTGCCGCAACCTTCTCGACGTGCCGCTGGTCGGTCTGGCAATGCCGTTGGTGTCGCTGCTGATTTCGTCAAAGTTGGCAACAACGGGACATCACAATTGTAGAACCGATCGAGGTGATAAGCGTAATAGCGGTAACCAATATTGGTCGTCAGAGCCAATGGCCATGCTGTCGGCGAATGCCACAGTCGTCGTGCGATGTTGCTCCACGAATAGACATACTTCCAGGCGTGTTCCGTGCCCTTCTGCAGTTGATCGACAGTCATTTGAGCTGGCTGAAAGACGACGTGTTGTCCGTCGTAAAGTTCCCAGTTGCGTGTGAAAATTCGGTCCTGAGCACTCAACTCGTTATACAGGCCTGTTCCCGGAAACGGTGTCACGATGGCAAATCGAGGCAAGTCGATGGCACAACGAACCGCGAAGTCAGCCGTCTTCTGAAACACATCCGGAGTGTCGTCATCGAGCCCAAAGACAAAGCAGCCCTGAAGAGCGATCCGACGTTTGTGAAGTTCGCGGACGATTCGAGGATACTCTTCCGGATTATTAAACGCCTTGTGAGATCCCTTCAGCGCCGTATTGGTGATGGACTCCAGTCCCATCAACAGCCCCCGGCAGCCACTCGCGGCGGCCAGGTCCAGCAATGGAATATCGTCGCAAAGTAAAGTTGTTGCCAGACCGTACCATTGAATCTTCAGTGGAATCAAAGCTTCGAATAGTCGAGCCGCGTATCCCTTGTCGGCGATCAGGTTGAGATCAATAAAGATGGCTCGCCTGGCTTTGCGACGGATCAGATCTTCGATGACAGCTTCGACGGGTTTCTGCCACGGCTTTCGTCCCCATGCTGCCGGAACGACACAAAAAGAGCAGTTGTGGACACAACCTCGAGTCGCCTCAAAGACATCGGCCGTCAGGTATCGCTTCTCCGGTAAAACGGATCGATCTGGCAGCGGTCGTCCTGTGAGTTCAAAGTCTGGTCGCTGTTGATAACGAGGTTTCATGCGGCCGGCAACGAAGTCGTGTAACAGACGGGGCCATTCTTCTTCGGCATAGCCAATGACGATACTGTCTGCGTGCTGTTGAGCTTCATCGGGCAGCAGCGTAACATGAGGCCCGCCGAGGATAACTTTGATGCCTCGCTGGCGAAACTCAGCGGCCAGGGCGTAAGCTCGAGGAGCTGTTCCTGTGATCACCGTCAGCCCGACCAGATCGGCTTTGAGATCCATGGGAACGTCGGCTATGCCTTCGTCGAAGCATTGAATCGTGGCATTGAGTTCCGGTGGAACCAGTGCTGCGAGAGTTGGCAATGTCAGCGGCATATAGCGCAGAGATTTGCCGAAGATGCCTCCGCGATGCCGATACAACGGCCCTTTCGGAGAGATCAGTGCAATTCGCAGCGATGGAGGATTAACATCCACAGGCGTTGACTCACGCAGTATTTCATTTCGTCGTCCAGCACACGAGGCGAAGTGTACGATGATGAGCGGTCTGAAGGAATTGAAGCACCGACAGCTTGATGAAAATGAATAGCATTGATCAGAGGAATTTCTGGGGCTGGCCGGGAGCAAAGAATCTGGCCTATGCCTACTTCGTACTGGGCATTCCGAGCTTTGCCTGGTTTGCGTTCGTCTACGCCGGTGCCGACTATTGGTCAGGACGGCATCAGCATCGAGTGCCATTGTATCACAGCGCGGAGTTGTCGATCCCACTGATCCCGGCCACGACAGTCTTCTACAATTCTTTGCATCTGATTTATGTTGTGGCGCCGTTCATTTTGAGAACTCGCCCGGAAATGCATGCTCTGGTGCTGGTCTGGTTCCTGATGACACTGACAGGAGGAATCTTCTTTCTGATCATCCCCTTCGAGCCTGGTTTTCCGCCGCCGGATTCTGCCAGCATGGGGATATGGCGTGGGATGTATGAGTTTGCCGACAACGCCAATCTCAGATTCAATTGCTGTCCATCACTGCATGTCGCCTGGGGAGTTGCAACGCTCGACATTTATGCCCGAGCCGCCACTCGAAGCGGAAAAGCTCTCTTGTGGAGCTGGGCGGCCGGTCTGAGTCTTTCGACGCTGTTCCTGCACCAGCACCACGTGATCGATGTCATTGGAGGACTCGGTCTGGCTGTATGGGGTTCACGAGTCTTGTATCCCGGATTTTGCGGCCGAAACTTGCTAACTCACTGAGCTCGCTGACATCACCGTTCATCGAAGGGCCGACAATATCGTTGTTCACCGCACTGTGATTTCGATGGGTGAAGTCTTTTCGCTGGCTTTGAAAGCGGCCTGGCTGAAGGATGGTGGCCCGAATGTTGAGCGGGCGTTGTTGGAGAATCCGTAGGGTTCGATCGGCAAACCAAAACCGTTCTTTGTCAGCTTTCCATCACCGTTGAGATCCTGAAAGATGGCGATGCCGGTTGGTGACGAGTTTGGCAGCGAAAGAGAAAACTCCACGCTTTCTGCATCGACCGATATTGTCGTTGTCGTGCTGCTGTGCTCAGGTTTGGGGAATCCTTCTTCAGAATCGAAGACCGCGACATAGAGGTCAGAAGACTGGCTCCTCAGGCCGGAGACATGAATCGAGACGGTTTGCGTTGATTCATCGGCAGGCACAGGCACATCGGACAGGTTTGCTTCTGAATTCGCTTTCGTAGTGGTTTCAGTTTCGTTGGCACTGAGTGAGAACTGGTCATTCGCTGTTTCCGTGTACCCCGGTAGTGGCTTGACTGCTGCCAGTGGTCCTGAATCTTCTGCCACGACGGGCGTGCTGCGGCTGTCGAGGTAAAGCAGAACGCTGGCCGCAAGGCCTGTGAGTGTGATTAGTATTGTGACTGGATTGAGTCGTCTCATGAGTTGGTCTTTGCGATTGAATTCTGTGCTGGTATGTCGAGTTTGAATTAGCAAACCAACAGTGTCATACCGCGCTGAGTTGTTACGAGTTCAAGCAACCTTTAACCGCGTTTCCAGCGTCCGGAAAACAGTAACGTAAGCACGCCCAGCACGAATGAGCTACCCAGCAGAACAGCGACTTCGTTCTGCAGGCTGGTCAGCGGAGACTGAAACCAGAAGACCTTCTGATAGCCATCTAAAGCCCACGCGTTGAATGTCCATCGGCCGATTTC
>CAIXQV010000233.1 GCA_903921605.1 uncultured Planctomycetaceae bacterium
ACTGCCGGGCAGGACTTTCGCCGCAAAGGCGAACCTTGTGTGCATGGTGCTTGATATGGTGGACGGATTCAGCTCTACGCGTGCACCCAAGTCGCGGCAAGCCGCGAAGTCCTCCTCGGCAAGGAGGACCTACCTGAATTCTACAAGTGATTTTGCACCCGATTCATCGATCGATACGATTCTGCTCCACAACACGCTCAAACCCGCCGTGAGGTTTCCCAATGACGCGACCTACCACCTTCATCGCTCTGATTGTTTTAACGCTGAGTTCAGCTGAGTTTACAAATGCCGACGGCATTCAGGACAACATCCCTGAAAACGTTCGACGTGTTCCCGAACTAGGTGTGCCCGTTCCGGAGGATCGAGCGGCCTCAATGCGAACGTCGCTTGGCCAGCTTCAGGAAAAGATCGCTGCGATCAATGCAGGCAAAGATCCTTCCGCGAAGTCACTGCTGCCCGATGTGATGATCTTCGAACGAGCCGTCCGGTGTGCTCTGGACTATCAGGAATTCTTCGACGTCAAGGACCTCGACAAGGCCGATGCTCTGCTGCTTGAAGGCATCAAGCGAGCCGACCAGTTGCTGGCTGGTAAGCCCGAATGGATGACTCAAAAGGGTCTTGTCGTGCGAGGCTACATCAGCCGCATCGACAACACGGTGCAGCCTTATGGCCTGGTGATTCCACCGACCTATGCCATCGATCACAGCGTGCCAACTCGCTGCGACATCTGGTTTCACGGGCGAGGCGAAAAGCTGAGCGAAGTGAATTTCCTGTGGGATCGCATGAAGAACTCCGGCGAGTTTACTCCGGACCACACGATCATGCTGCATCCTTACGGTCGCTACTGCAACGCGTTCAAATTCGCCGGCGAAGTCGATGTACTGGAAGCTCTGGAGGATGTTCAGAAGCGATATCGCATTGATGAAGACCGCATCAGCGTTCGGGGCTTCTCCATGGGCGGCGCGGCGTGCTGGCAGTTCGCAACGCACTACGCCGACCGTTGGTTCGCAGCGAATCCCGGTGCGGGCTTTTCGGAGACGCCTCAGTTTCTGAAAGTGTTTCAGAAGGAAGAGCTGAAGCCCATGCCATGGGAACAGACTCTCTGGAATCTCTACGACTGCGACAAATGGGCTCTGAACCTGACTCACTGCCCAACAATCGCGTACAGCGGTGAGAACGATTCACAGAAGCAGGCGGCAGATGTGATGGAGGAGGCGCTGGCGGAACACGGCATCAGGCTGCGTCATGTGATCGGGAAAGGTATGGGACACAAGTATGACGTTGAGTCAAAAGCACTGATAGAAAATTCGCTTCATGCATTGGCAAAACAGCCTCGCCAGGGAGCCAGCAACGGCATTCGGTTGTTCACGCATTCGCTCAGATACAACCAGATGCACGGATTCAAAATCGACGGGTTGATAGAGCATTGGAAACAAAGTTTCTTAGGTGCCTATTGGCGCCACGAACACGGAGAAAACTCACCAGCAGAGCTAACGGTTTTCGCTGGCAATGTTTCATCGTTTCAAATTGAATTCGAACCAGAAGACCTCCCGTTGTTCTGGAAAGACACCGGAAACCGTTTTTTCAATAAGGAAGAGTTGCAGATTCACATTATTGATGAAGCCTCATTGCCGAGTACTATACATGGCCCCCCCGGACCGACGTCCCAGTTTTCGGCCGAGGCACCATTTTCCGACGGCACCTTTCGGATTGCCTTTAGTCGATCGCCCGAAGGAAAGTGGAGTATCGGCCCTGCACCCGATGGCCTCCGCAAACGTCACAACCTTCAGGGCCCCATCGATGATGCTTTCATGGACTCCTTCATCTTCGTCCGCCCCACCGGAACGGCGGCCAATGAAGCTGTCGGCAAGTGGGCGGAGACCGAGCTGACTCGAGCCATCGAACACTGGCGGCGACATTTCCGTGGCGACGCGAGAGTCGTCAACGATGTGGACCTGACCGATGAGATGATCCAATCATCAAACATCGTGCTGTGGGGTGATCCAAAGTCGAACAGCGTGCTGGCCAAAATCGCCGACAAGCTGCCGATCCAATGGACGGCCGACAAAGTCACCGTCGGCGAGAAATCCTACGACGCTAAGAATCACGCTCCGATTCTGATTCATCCCAACCCGCTGAATCTGACTCGCTACGTCGTGCTCAACAGCAGCTTCACCTTCCGAGACTACGCGTACCTCAACAACGCTCGCCAGGTCCCGATGCTGCCCGACTGGGCCGTTATTGATCTCAACACTCCACCGAACGCCGTATGGCCCGGCAAAGTCGTCGATGCCAACTTCTTTGATGAACAGTGGAAGCTAAAGCCGTAATCCTGAAAAATCCCCGTCGGCGGTGCGACGGGCGTACCGCACACCCGTCGCTCCGCCGACGGGATTCTCCCCCACCACGTTCCGCGAGGAATCCACACCCCTGCGAACCCTGTTACTCACCGCGATTGCTGCCCTGATTATCGGCAGCACCTCATTACACGCCGCCGAACCCATGAAGGCCCTGATCGTTGACGGCCAGAACAATCATGGCGTCTGGCCGACAACCACAAAGATGATGAAAGCGTA
>CAIXQV010000234.1 GCA_903921605.1 uncultured Planctomycetaceae bacterium
GGATCCTGTCGTATTCGGCCGACGTCGTTTCGGCCATGAGGACAGGCTGATTAACATGAGAGCTACTCCTTTCGCTCTCAATCAACTTCAAATCTCATGCCATTGAAATTGCTACAAATCAGGTTTTGAAACAGCCTCTACGTCGGATTCTGAAGGAGTGCCACCCGAGGTCATTAATTCCTCGATTCCTGCTCGCTGTTCCGGATCATATTCAATCACGACTGGTCCTGCTGCGGACAAGAATTGCAATGCCTCGGCCGTGTTGCTGACCTGTCGAACACTACGAGCTAATCGCACTCGCGGCAGGGGATTGGGAACTTCCAACCAACCTGAGTCAGGAGTCGGCTTAAGCCCAGCCATCGAACTGTGGCGGCCCTCATTGATCACCCAGTGAACTCCGGCGATACGAAGCCCGTCCAGCGTCAGATTTTCTCCCAGCAATGATCGCGACGACATCAGACCTTCATAGCCATCCGCCTGATGCCAGCCCTTCAATAGCAGCTTGTTGCCATG
Source organism: uncultured Planctomycetaceae bacterium (assembly GCA_903921605.1). The sequence goes on from CAIXQV010000234.1 coordinate 514, forward strand.
AAACTGCTCCCCGCCATTTTGCAGCTGAACTTCGGCGATGACTCGGCCATCATTCGGAGTCCCGGGCGGCGTTCGCAGCTCCGCGACGATCTGCGGCATTGATTGTTTGCGGCTCATTGCTTCATAAGTAAATCCATAGGCTGCCAGATCTCCAGCGAGAAACAACATAAAAGCCGGGCTGTAACGACCTCGGGAAATATCACGCACCAGAATCGCTGCCAGCACAAACAGAATCGGTCCGAGCAGCAACAGCGTCCACGAAGCGACATGTTCGCGACCACAGATCACCGGCGCCAGAAGTGAAGTCAGAATGCTGGCGATCGGAACGAAGTACACGATTCGAGGAAGCGACATTGCCGGAACTTGCTCCGCTCGGTGCGGCCTACGCGACACACCATGGATTTGAGCCGTGCTGGTGATGCGGATGTAGCCGGCCGTTGCAAACACCGCGACGACAAAATGCAGCAGCACAAGAATGCGCGATGGCCAGCGGAATTTTCCGATCATCGGCAGCCACGTCTGAACAACGTAGAGGCCACCAGCCTTGCCGAAAGAAAGCCACAAGGCCAGCAAGCCCAGAGCCAGCATCACCTGTAACAGTCGTCGATGGGATGATTGTGATCGCAGACATATTATCGCTACGATCGCAAGCAGAAATGGTATCGCGCCGCAGTACAGTCCCAGCTCATGAGTATTCTGGCCGAAGACTCGCGTGTCTGTGAGGAACGGATTGAACCATTGCAGCATGTCGGCTGCCGTTAAGGGATGCTCAAAGAAGAACTCCTTCGACATCGCGCTGCGATCAGATTCTGATAAGGCGGCCATCGATGGAAGGATCTGGACAGCTCCCAGCCCCAGCCCCAAAACCTTCAGACTCGCGATGATCAAAAGTCTGCCAAAGCCCAGAGAACTCCACGATACGAATCCGCAGCAGTAAACGATCTCAGCGAGTAATGAGAACCAGATGTATTGAGGGTAGCCGAGCAGCAACTGAGAACCTGTCAGAATTGCGACGCCAATCAGGGCCATCCCGTCGACGGAGCGACGGGTGTACTGTACGCCCGTCGCTCCGCCGACGGGACTGCACTGTGCGATCACCGAACAGGATGTCGATCCCGGACGATCACGCAGAATCACGTCCAGAGCCAGTAGCAACCACGGCACGTGAGACACAACCGCGATCGCATTTGGATGCAGAAAGTGCAGAGTACAGAAGCCACTGAATGTAAAAACGATGGCTCCCAGCCAGGCTGCATCAGGACGCTGGAAGTGTCGCTGCAGAAAAAGTTTCATTCCGAACAGCATGAACGGATAACTGCTGAGCACTTCCAGATTGAAAGCTGTCTCCAGCGGCAGACAGCGATAGAGCAACCAGTGCCAGGGATGGTATGTTCCAGCCTGCCCTGAACCCGTCAGAAAGTAGCCACTGAACAGACTGGGCATCCAGTCGAAAGCATCGCCGTTCTGAAGACACGACGAATAGAACTGGCGAATCGGCAGATGATAATTCAGCAGATCATCGCAGACGTAGATCTGTCCCGTCAGCAGCGGAAGAAACATCCAGCCCAGGACTGCGAACGCGGCAGTACGAGCGATTCGAGTTTGCTGCAGAACCGACGGGCTGGCATTCTCCGATGTCATGGGTGGATCACAGGGACAAGAGATTTTTCACCACAGAGTTCACGGAGTTCACAGAGGGAAATCGCAGGGGGAAAAGGAGTCAAAGCATTTGAACGCAGGGGCCGCAGAGATTCGCAGGGTGATTGAGTCTAACAATCTTCTCTGCGATCCTCTGCGAACTCTGCGTTCAAACTCGTGCGATTCTCTCGGTGCTCTCTGTGACCTCTGTGGTCAATCACTTGAATCTATTCAACGCGGAGAGGCTCACCGTTTTACGACAGCTGTCTCGCGTTGTGATTCCATGACTTCGTCTTCGTCACGATCTTCCGCGTACATGTGAGCGGGGATCTTGGGGCCTCGCATGACCTCTGAGGTCACCTGTTCGATACGCAGCAATTGTTCGCCCAGAGTATTGATGCGGCGAGAAACATCGTCATTGTTTTGCTCGATGCCACCGGAGACCAGATTGATCACGCCGAGGAATAGCAGCATCTGAGCAACGGTCGTTACCAGCCAGCCGGTTGGAGTAATCTCGGAGTAACCTCCGAAGTGGCCGTAGATCACCATCGCCGTGCCAACCGTAAGACCAAGCACGCCAAGGTATGCGAGGAACTGACCAGTCATGCTGGTCAGATTGGAACGCTTCGGCGCGCTGACTTCGAAGTGTGGTCCACGGAGCTGAGATTCGTGAGCTTCATCAATGTATCGCTGGTGAGGACGACCATGAGTGCGTGAACGCTGGTCGGCGGTGTCCGTAACATCATCGACCGATTCTGCTTTATCGATTCGGAACCGCTTTCCGGGCATCGGCGAATTGGAAACGATTTTCGTTTCCGGAGCCACGGACGATGGCAGCGAAGTCACCGGCTCCTTTTCCTGAGGAGTTGCAGCATTGCCACCGGTCTGGTCGAGTCTAAGTTTTCGAGTCACGGCTTCTGATCCTGCTGAACTTTCGGAAACGGGGCGTTCGAGCTGAAAACGGCGATGCAATGGCGGTCGACGAATGGCAGAGCGCTGAGTCTTATTCGTCGTCTCAGCGTTCGTTTGTTTGGTATCGTTGGCAGATTCTGCCGATTTGAATTCAAGGGTCGCCGGTTCCTCGCGAACCGACGCCAGTGACATCAAAACCGGTAAAACGGTCTGGGAAACTTCTGCTGATGCCGCAAACTGTTCGGCAGTCTCAAGGACAAATTGCCCGGCAGAACTGCGGGTTTCCCTGAATGCAGATTCAGAAGTCTCCTTCGAGTACTCCTCCTGCGCAAGATCTGCATAGAGATTTTCCAGATGAGACAAGTCGTCGACCGGAGCGCGGGCGATAGGCTCGTCCTGATCTTCCTGCTGAACAAATCCACCAGTTGACAGACGAGTCTCTGCGGACTGAATCTCTTCAGTCTCATCGACTTCGAACTGTGAAGCGTCGGACTCGTCGAGATGCTCATCGGCGACCATCGACGCATCGGGTTCGACGTCCTGCTTCAGGGTGACGTCATCGTTGACGGTTTCAGCTTCTGTCGCCTCGATTTCATTCGCAACGTCGGCAACGTCTTCAGCTTCAAGAGCGGTTTCAACCACTCGAGCTTCAGCAACTTGAACTTCCGCTGGCTCAGCCGTTGGTACCGGCGACCTCTTTGCGACAGGTTCCGCATCGGGAAAGATCAGGTTGGTTGAAGACTGTGGATTCGTTCGCTGCGAACCGGGCAGTGGACGTTCAGAAACGCCTGCCAAGAGAGCTGGAGCCACAAAAGCTGACGGCGTTGATTGTGGTGGACCCTGCGGAATCACATTGGCAACCAGCGGAGCAGGTGAAACCAATAGATCCCAAATGAGTTGTTCTTTACGCCCCGCTGATTTTGGATTTGCCGGCACACCGACAAACTCACGCGTCAGCTCCAGCAGTTCTCGCGGCACACGTAAACTCGCTGGCATTGGCAGTAGCGGGTTCGTTACTCGTTCCGCAGCAGATTCGCGAATCGCCGCCGATTCATTCGGTGAAACGATTTCCGGCCGTGCTGGTGATTCAGGTTCTGTCACCGGAGCCGCCGGTTTGCCCAGCGGAATGTTTAACAGAGGGGCTCGATCCTGCTGTTTGAAGGTGGTCAGAGGAGCAGTCGTGCTGATCCGTTCAAAGAGATCTGAAGACTGCCAGCGTTCCAGAATCTCATAAGCACGGCGTATATCGTCGGTCTGCCGAGTGCTGGTGGTGAGCGCGCGACCGCACAGAGGACACGCCGATCCGGCGGCCTTGACGTCAACTTCCCTGTGACAATCGCGGCACCACATGAGTCTGGTTTCTTACGCTGGAGGGTTCCTGCCCGCCATTTAAGTTTTACAACACGCGGTTTTTACCGGTTATCCGGCAAAACGGACAAGGTCAATCGGAGCAGCAGTTTTTGCCGGTTGCGGCCGTTGCTGCGTATGAACAGGTTGCGGAAGGCGAGTTTCTACGCCAGAATCCCATTGGTGAGCGAGAAATTCAGCGACGTCCTGCAATTTATGCCCGGAGGAAAAGATTATGCTCACGATTCACGGAGCACCTCGATCCGCATGCGACGGTCTAAGCCGTCGTCAGATTCTGCAGGCTGGCGGAGCAGGACTCTTCGGTCTCTCGCTGCCTCAGATTCTGGCCTCGGAAGCCCTGATGTCCGGGCAGGCTCCGAAAGTGAAGAACGTCATTTTCCTGCTGCTCTTTGGCGGCCCCAGTCAACTGGAAACGTTTGACCTGAAGCCGGAAGCTCCGGACCAGATTCGTGGCCCGTTTCGCCCGATCGCCAGCAAGACGCCAGGATTGCTGATCGGAGAACACCTGCCGAAGATGGCAGCGATCTCTGACAAGTACCGAGTCATCCGTTCGATGTCGCATTCGCTGAATGATCACAGCGGCGGCGGACATTATATCCAGACCGGGCGTCGCTGGCATGTTCCAATCGGTGGAGGATTCTCTCCAACGCCGAAAGACTGGCCATCGATGGGATCGATCGTTGACTATGTCGATCAGCAGACGATGGGATTGTCCAACCCGATGCCCTCGTACATGGTACTCCCGAATTCTCTGGGAGCCCTGCAGGAGAAAGGTCAGTATCCTCGTCCTGGCGAACATGCCGGATGGATGGGACCACGATACAACCCCCTGACAACTCAGATCCACAAGCGAACGATCGACGACAATCCGTACTGGAGAACCTGCACCGACGAAGAACTGGCATTTCAGATCGCGGATATGACGACACCCGAAGGTGTGTCGATGGATCGATTGGATCGTCGTCGTTCATTGCTTGATCAGTTCGATGTAAGTCGTCGCCAACTGGATCAGTTCACCGCCGCCAGTTACGACCCGTTTCGAGAAAAGGCATTTTCTCTGATGACCTCTGAGCGGACTCGCAACGCGCTGAACATCAAAGCAGAACCGGCAGAGGTTCGTGATCGCTACGGTCGACACCTGTTCGGTCAGTCAACCTTGATGGCTCGCCGTTTGATCGAAGCTGGTGTTCGTTATGTGACCGTCCACTATGACTGCGTCGATGGTTATAGCTGGGATTCGCACCGAAATAGTGATGATGTCAAAAAGAACCTGCTGCCAACGTTTGATCAAGGCTGTTCGGCTTTGTTGAGCGATCTTGATGAACGCGGTTTGCTGGATGAAACGCTGGTGATTGCGACCGGAGAAATGGGACGAACTCCGAAAGCCAACGCAAACTGGGGACGCGATCACTGGAGCACTCTGTTTTCGACCGTGATTGCTGGCGGAGGAATTCCGGGCGGTACACTTTACGGTGCTTCTGACAAGGATGCCGCATATTCGCTGGACACTCCCGTGAGCCCCGAAGATCTCGCGGCGACTGTTTATTATGCTCTTGGCATCGATCCCGACATTCGCGTCACGAACTCCGAAAATCGGCCGATCCCGATCGTCGAGAACGGACATCCAGTGACAGAATTGTGGAGCTGAGGAACCGTCCAGAAACAACATCCGGCCTTTAGCTTCGCGAGAAATCACAACCCGAAACGTCAGTGAGGGATTTTTCAATCCAGGCTCCGATCCCTCGCTTACGCTTCGGGTTGTGATTTACGCCACGAAACTTGATATCGGATGATTCTTTAGTGGTGTCGCGTTTGGAGTGCCACGCTGGGTGAGACGTGCAAACATTTTTGGATCGGGGTTGCCTGATTGATCGGCAGGCGCAAGGCTCCCGGTCCTGCATTACTCACGGCAACAGGATAACCATGGGAACGATTCGCGTGGACATCCCGTTTCACCTGCAGAGCCTTGCGAGGTGAGGTCCGGAGGTTCTGCTGGAAGTCTTGAGCCCTGTCACGATCGACACTCTGATCGACACTGTTGAGCAGTGCTATCCGATGCTCTGTGGTACCATACGCGACCACATCACGAAAAAGCGACGAGCCTTCCTTCGCTATTTTGGCTGCCCGCTGGATCTGTCTTTTTGAGATACCGCCGCACCGCTTCCGGAGCTCATTGTCGCCGGGACAGAACCCGTCATCATCTGGGGCTCATTGAGCGGGGGCTGAGACGACAGATGCTGTTTCTCACCAATGTGCTCCTTTTGCCCTGCAAGTGGCCTCGCCCTGGAAATCTTCGTTCCTGACCAGGCTGCGTCCAAAAACGGAATAGGCCCCAATCCATCCTGCGCACCGATCTGTGTTCATTGGGCCCGACTGCGAAAACACTGCCCTTGTTGAGGAAATCCTCACAACGGGTTCGGGGTGAATTGAATGGGATCGCGGATGCAGATAGATTCGCCCGAGAGGCAGGAAAATGTTAATCGAGAGCGAAGTGGCGTCTGATGGTACTCAATAATCTTCCTGTAAGCGGGCCGTGGGGTGAGCGGCACCTGCTGGGGTTGGAACGATTGTCGGCCGAGCAGCTGACGACGGTTCTGGATCTCGCGGAGCATTATGATCGAGTCACCCTCGGCGGAACCCAGCGACTGGACGTGCTGAAAGGCATCGTCGTTGCCAATCTGTTCTTCGAAAACTCCACAAGAACTCGCACCAGTTTCAGCCTTGCCGCTCGCCGACTTGGCGCGGATACGGTCGACTTTACGGCCAGTTCCAGCAGCCTGTCCAAAGGTGAGACATTCATCGACACTGCGCTGACGATTGAGGCAATGGGAGTCGACATGGTGGTCTGTCGCCATCGAACTCCCGGGGCTCCTCATCTATTGGCTCGTCATCTGAAAGCCAGTGTCCTGAACGCTGGTGATGGAACGCACGAGCATCCAACACAGGGCTTGCTGGACATTTACACGATCCGAAAAGCGCGGGGACGAATCTCGGGACTGACGGTGGCACTCGTCGGCGATATTCGACACAGCCGAGTCGCCCGTTCGAATATCCATGGACTGGTTAAGTTGGGTGCTCGAGTCATCGTTTGCGGACCGGCGACGTTGATCCCCAGCGACATTACTCAAATGGGTGTCGAGATTGCATATAGTCTGGATGAGATCCTGCCAGAAGTGGATTGCGTGAACCTGCTGCGAGTTCAGTTTGAACGTCAGCGCGGGGCATTCTTTCCTTCAATTCCGGAGTATGCCAATCTGTTCGGGATGAATGGCGACAGAATTCGTCGGGGGAAAAGTGATCTACTGGTGTTGGCTCCCGGACCAATCAATCGAGGTGTGGAGCTGACTCCGGATGTCGCTGATGGGCCGCATTCCCTCATCTTAAATCAAGTCTCGAATGGACTGCTGGTGCGCATGGCTTGTCTGACACTGTTGACACAGGAACGCCGACGCCTGCAGGGAGGTGAGGCATGAGCCGAAAACTGATTCGCGGCGGACGAGTAATTGATCCGGCGAATGGTATTGATGCCATCGCAGACGTCTGGATTCAGGACGGTCGCATTGATGCCATCACCAGTGTTCGCGAAGAATCCGATGCCGAAATAGACTGGCGTGATACGGAAATCATCAACGCGTCCGGCAAGATTGTCTGTCCAGGGTTTATCGATACCCATGTTTCTCTGCGAGAACCTGGTTACGAAGAAGATGAGTCAACGGCCACAGGAACAGCGGCGGCACTGGCAGGCGGATTCACAACGATCGCGGCTCAATCCGATACCCGTCCGGTCGTGGACAATCGATCGGCAGCTGAGTTTATCCGCTTACAGGCCGAGCGTGCTCGCAATTGCCGCGTTTATCCTTTGGGTGCAGTGACGAAGGAAAGTAAAGGCGAAGAGCTGGCTGAGATCGGCCAGTTGGTGCAGGGCGGTGCGATTGGTTTTTCCGACGCCAAGAGCCCCGTTGCAAATTCCGAAGTCATGCGGCGAGCGCTGGAATATACGCGGATGTTCAATCGTCCGATTCTGCACTTTGCCATGGTTCCGGAATTGTCCGAAGGCGGGGTGATCCATGAAGGATTCCAGGCGACTCGACTTGGTCTGCGAGGCATCCCGGCGGCAGCTCAGGATATCATGACCGGCCGCGATATCGCTCTGGCCGAACTGACAGGCGGCCGAGTTCACCTGATGTGTGTCACGACTGCCGATTCGGTTGAACGCATTCGCCGAGCACAGGCGGCTGGCATTGCGGTAACCGCCGATGTCACTCCTCATCATTTGCTTCTGACCGACGAGGTGATGGAATCGTTCGACACAATGTACAAGTGCAATCCTCCGCTGCGTTCCGCCGAGCATGTTCAGGCTCTGATCGCAGGATTAAAGGATGGCACTTTGTCCGCCATCACGGCCGATCATCAGCCACTGGCGTTTGAGAAAAAACAGGTCGAACTGGATATCGCTCCATTCGGTATCTGCGGAATCGAAACACTGCTTCCAGTCTGTATAAAAGCGCTGATTGAGCCGGGGCATTTAACGTGGTTGGAATTGATTTCACGGTTGACCGTTGGGCCGGCGGCCGTGCTTGGACTGAACCATGGGACGCTTTCAACTGGCCAACCGGCTGATGTGACAATTATCGATCCAGACGAACAGTGGACTGTGAAAGCGTCCGAGTTTCGTTCACGCAGTCGTAACACACCGTTCGATGGCAAAGTCTTCACCGGGCGAGTTGTGATGACTCTGGTTGATGGTGAGGTTCGTTATCAGAAAGGTGTTTAGGCCCTGCGTTTTGAAATTAGCCGGAACGCGTTAGCGTCCGGTTCTTGCCGTTCTGTCAAAATTAACCGGGTGCTAACGCACTCCGGCTGATCAAGACACAACGTGCTTCGATCATCCCGGCACTTTTTTTCCGTCATATTCTTCTCAACATTCTCCTTCTCAAAACAACCGACAATGCTCATTCCCCCGACGATGATTGAAGTAAAGCGTGCTAAGGGCAAAGGCCGTGGCGTTTATGCTCGAGTCTTGATACCGGCTGGAACCGTTTTTGAACGTGCGCCACTGCTGGTGATGTCGGAGAAAGAAGCGTTGGAAGGCGATCACGCCAACGTGCTGCCGGCCTATGTCTTTGAGTACGGCAAAGGCAAAGTCGCCCTCGCGTTGGGGTTTGGATCACTCTACAACCATTCCTATAGTCCCAATGCGCGGTATGACGACGCGGGCAATCAGGTTAAGGAATACCGGGCTCTGCGAGACATCGAACGCGGTGAAGAGATTACGATCAACTACAACGGAGCCGAAGACGTCATGGATCCAGTCGATTTCAATGTTGTTGAATCCTGAGCCTGTTAACGCGGACCTGAAGTCTGCGGATATTTGCGTGAGAGAACAGTAGTTCTCTTACAGCCCTAAAAACGTGGGTTGGACATTCTTGTCCGACCAGCCTGCGACGGGCAAGAATGCCCATTCTAACCCAAAATGAAGACTTGACGAAGTACCAGTGCCATGCCTGTTGATAAGTCCGGTTCACGAATTCGCCAGATGTTTGGAGAGATCGCGGGCCGGTATGACTTTATGAATCATTTCCTGTCGGCCGGTACCGATGTGTACTGGCGTTGGAGAACGGTCCGACTTGCTCAGCCGTTCAACTCATCGCCGATTCTGGATGTGTGCACAGGGACCGGCGATCTGGCCTTCGCGTTTCGTAAAAAACTGAACGGCACCGCGCCGGTTTACGCCACCGACTTTACGCATGGCATGCTGCGACTTGCAGAACAAAAACGATCAGATCGTGATGTTGTGTTTATGGAAGCCGACACCATGTCACTTCCGTTTCGATCTGACATGTTTCAGGTTGTGTCGGTCGCATTTGGTTTGCGCAATGTCTCCAGTACAATTGGTGGACTGAAGGAAATGACACGCGTATGTCAGCCCGGCGGTAAGGTTGTCGTGCTGGAGTTTTCTCTGCCTGACAACCGCCTTTTGAGCCGCATTTATCGATGGTACTTCCGAAATGTTTTGCCACGACTGGGTCAGTTGCTGGTCAGAAATCGCCAGGCGGCTTATGAGTATCTGCCTCAATCCGTCTCTGAATTTCCAAGCGGTTCTCAGCTTACGGGTTTGATGGAAGAAGCCGGACTTGTAAACACTTCTTATCACAAGTTAACAGGCGGAATTGCCACGGTGTATCTGGGCAACAAACCCTGAAAACCCCGTACATTCCTGTGTTCTGAATCAGCCCTGAAAAACCGTCCGACGATTTTTTTCACTCGTTGACACAGGGTGCGCGGCCCATTCATTCTCCATTCAACGTATCCGCTGTTTCGTTGATCAAGGAGAAGACCATGACACTATCCCGCCGCTTTACTCTTGCCATGGCGATCGTTGCACTGGCACTGTTCTTTGCTGAGGATGCAAAGTCGGATGAACCGAAGGTCATACCGCCGGTTCCTGATTCCATTTCAGTTATCCCCGACACTGATCCCGTTGTCGACGATCGAGGCCCTGCTGCTCCGATCGAAGTGGTCTCGATTCAGCAGCATCATGCGATGAGTGGTATTGTCTATGTCAGCCCCGCTGCTAAAACAGACTCCGCTGAATACCGTCGCATTTACAGTTCCATTCCGTTCAGCCGTGCTGAATACAAAGCCAACCCGAACTATCGTCATGACTCCACCATGGAAATCCTGACAGGGAATGCTCGCCACCAGACAGTGATCAATCACAACTTTGAACACAAAGAGCCTGTCAAGCGAATTCCTCAGCCAGCACGTCCATCACGAGTCCTGACACCGGTATCCGGATTCTTCATGTTCTCCCCGCTTTGGTACAACCGGCTCTGGTAGTATCGCTCAGAGGAAAACTCGTTGGCTCGGCATGTTCGATGGCCTTGAAAAAGTCAGCGAGAATGGTCGTACGGAACCATACGAACGTGAGCCTGAGACGCGAGCAGAGTCTTGTCGTCGAATCGGCTAGTGTCTCAGGCTCAGAAGTTCTTTGATGTTGCCGGGGAGAGCTCGGAGCCAACGAAACAGGGGCAAGCGTTCCGGCGAATTTGCGTGAAGAAATAAAGACATCTTGCTGTTAGACCGGCCTGCAACCGCTAAGGATGCTGGCCGGTTTTTTGTTTGAACTGGCCGAAATGGTGCGAAATAAATTGAGCATTGACTTGGGGAGGGTGATTTCCTGTCGGGGAAAACGTTACTCCGGCTTTTCGGAGGTTGAGGACTAAGATCAGTTGGTCCATCTGGAACGATTTCACCAATCCGGAAGATTGCATGGAGTGAAAGGTTTGGCAAGTTTTGTTGTTCTTCCGACACTACTGCGCAACATAACCTAGAGTTCCAGAGTGCGATGTCGTCGCGCAACATTATCCCCTGCTAAGAACACTTTTCGACCATCCCCGAAGATTCGAGATTGGGCGTAACTCCTGAGCCCGGCGCTGAATCTCAACAGGTCGTACGAGCGTGCTGCCAGTGTCAACATCGTCTTCTATCAACAGACATAGCGGAATCTCGCCAGAGTTTCTGACGCCGGCAATGCCTACGGACACCAGTGGTGTTCTGTTGCGCATGCTGGCATTGTCCGAAGATGCGCGGCGACAACAGGCCATGAGCGGCGAAAAGCAGATCATGCCCCGCAGCCTGATGACTCTGTTGCTGCGAACAATGAAACTGCAGGATTCAACAAGTCTGTTGCACGGCCAGCGCATTGCGGCTATCTCCAGCGGAGTAGCGAAGTTGCTGGGCTGGGACGACGATCAGAGAAGGCAACTGGAAGTTGCTGCTCTGCTGCATGACCTCGGAAAACTGGGCGTTCCGGAACACATTCTGAAGAAGCCTGGAAAGCTCAGCAGCGAAGAGTACGACTTCGTTCTGCTGCATCATCATGCCGCGGTCAATCTGCTGCAGGCTTTTCATACGGATCCGGCCGTTGTTTCGATGCTGTCCATGCTGCATCACGACTTCGACAGCGCTGGAATTAACGTACCGACTGCTGGAGCTTCGACCGATCTTCCGCTCGGGCCACGAATTCTGGCCGTCGCCGATGCCTTTGATTCACTCAGCTCACCCAAGCCATATCGCCGCGGGATGACTCATAAGGAAGCCATCAGCGTGCTGGAGGAAAAATCCGGCAGTCGCTACGACGGCAATATTATCCGAACTCTCAATCGTTGGTTTGAAGCCGAAGGTGATTCACTCTTCCGATTTGCGGACCCGTTTCAAGCCTCCGAAACGCGATTGGAAATGACGGATCAGCAGCGGAATGAAGCCGTCTTGCTGGCTCAGTTCATTAACGTACTTTATCAGTTTCAGGTGTTATACGACGGTTACTTTGTTCTCGACTCCAACGAAAACTACTGCATCTGGAGCGATGGAATGCCCAGTATGACAGGCCTTCCGCTGCAGAGTGTTCTTGGGCGCACATGGCAGCCTGTGGATGTGCAGCTGGCTTCGTTGACGGACGACAAGCCATCGCCGGAATCTCGCGATGAGACGATGGTGGGCCAGATGCTGAAGAATGGGCGTGCTCAGTTTGGCAGTCGCCTGTGCCGTGTCGGCGACACTCGGCATCTGAAAGTCGACGTCTACACAATGCCTATTCTGGCATCCAACGGATCAGTTCAGGGCACGGTGCAACTGCTACGAAACAAGAGTGGTGTTCGACGCCAAAGTCGTGAATATGTAGAACTAAAACTGGCGGCCACGCGAGACCCACTCACCGGCGTTGCGAATCGGGGTCAATTGGAAACGCAATTGCGCCATATGCTTGAGGAGTATCATTCCAACGAGGGAACTCGACCTCTCAGCACGATCTTTCTGGACGTCGATAAATTCAAACGTATCAACGACAGCTACGGTCATCAGGTGGGCGACCAGGTGCTTGTGGATATGACTCGGTTGCTGCAGCACGAAACGTATTCCGGCGAAATCATTGGTCGCTACGGTGGTGAAGAATTTGTCGTGCTGTGCCCTGACACCGATCTTGATGCCGCGGTACGACGAGCAGAACGTTTACGACACGCCATTCAGAAAAGTTCTATCGGCGGCATTAGTACTCTCACGGTGACATCGTCATTCGGCGTTTCGACAGCCAAGCTGGGCGACACTGTTCAGACTGTATTGGAGCGAGCAGACAACTGTCTGTATCGGGCTAAGGAAACAGGTCGAAATCGGACGTGCTGGGAAACAGAAGTCGTCGATGAGGCGGCCCTCAAAGCGGCCGCGGTTCAGGAACAGCAGCCTCAATTTGCTGAAAAAGACGGCTCATTTGAGTTCCGTGAGAAGATTGAAGTGTCCACATCGCTGGAACTCACCGCGATGAAACTTCAGGCATTCATTCGCGAATACAAAGGCGATGTGCTCAGTATGGATCATGGCAACATGAAGATCCGACTGGGTTCGCTGGGCTTTACGCGTCGCTGGGGCAGCACGACAGCCAAGCAGCCGATCGATGTCTGTATCTCGTTCGGCACAATGCGATCAGTCAGTCAGATTGACGGAAAGCCCAAGACCGTCCATCAGGTCTCTATTCTGGTCGTTCCCTATGGCAAGGTTTCCGAGGCCGAAGCTTTTGCGGGACGCTGCATGGTCATGATGCGAGATCTCCGAGCTTACCTGCTGGGCTCGTAACGCCATTGTGATGCAGACTACTTTTTCATGTACGCACCGATCACCACGATCACGCCGACGACAGCCACAATGACGGTGATCATTGAAGGGCCCTTCTGACCGCCGGAAAGAGCCTTTCCATCTGACACGTTGCAGATTGCTTGTTCCCAGTCAGATAAGTTCTCGGGCATATCCGTCGTAGCCAGAATCTCGTCTCCCGTTGACTCTGCAAGTAGGACTTGTCCGTCTTCGAAGTACTCTTCAGCGGCCTCTTCAAGGTTGACGATATCAATCTTTTCACGAACCTCGGCGGCCCGCAATGCCTGCAGGCTTTGAGTGTTTTCGTCACCTGATGTTCCCGTGGCAGCAGAAGTCTCTTCGTCCTGATTCTTCAGGAACTCGCCTCGCCACAGTCCTGTATCAAAGGCAAGGTCAGCTCGATCTGCGGCCAGCAGCGTTGCTCCCGAGACAGCGCCTGGAGGGGCGGCCTCGAGCGGCTGGGACTTCGTCAATATCAGAGTCGTCAGCGTCAACAGAACGGCACTGACACTACGGTGACGGAGCGACGAGCGAGTTGAGGAGAACATAGAGCGATCTCACGACAAAGATTGACACGGCGACGGTTCGAAGCAGGAATCTCCGAGACCTCATCAGCAATTTCCTGAGAAATGCAGGATCTGTGCCAGTGACGGGGGCCCCAGCTGTCTCAGGGGAAGCCCAGGCGTCGCAAATGAGCGATTGGGCCGGTTTACAATGCGTTCAGCCGTTGAATCAGATTCTTTTCCGACTGGCAATTTTTGCCGAAAGTGCCTCAAATCTGGGTTGTCTGCAGGGATCAGACGTTGCGAAAAATCAACCGGCTGCTTCGAAAACTCCCCTGACGGTACAACAGTTGCCTTTTCCTCGCAGATTGCCTGTTCCCTGCCGACTCGATCGCCAATCCCCCGCAATTTCTGTGTAGATCAGCGGGATTGACCGCTGTTCGGCAGATCCAATAGACTTGGCAGCCTTTGACTTACGACAAAACTGCCTACTTTCCGGTCCCACGGGAATCTTCTGCCTTTGTGGCAGAGCATTCGCCGGTTTGTCGGACCACAGATTCCACCTAACTAGTTTCTCAGGACGATCACGAGACATGGAGTTTCTCGAAAAAGTCGGCGACTTCTTTAGCGCCACCGGCAACAAAATTGAGCGTGGAATCACGGCCCTTTTTGGCTCGTCCAACGAACGCCGCATGCGCAAGCTGGGGTTTTCTCGCGATCGTGATGGCAAGACGGTCATCATTCCGGGATCTCTGCTTGACCGGATTAACTCTCTGGAGCCGGAGTGGCAGAAGAAGACCGACGAAGATCTTAAGCAAACCGCCGCAAAGTTTCGCGCGCGTCTGCTGAATGGTGAAACGCTCGACGACCTGCTTCCGGAAGCATTTGCCGCAGTGCGTGAATCGGGACGTCGATTTCTGAAGATGCGCCATTACGAAGTGCAGATGATCGGCGGATACATTCTGCACAACGGCATGATCTCCGAAATGGTGACCGGGGAAGGCAAGACTCTGGTATCATCACTGCCCGCGTTCCTCAACGCGCTGTCCGGCAAAGTGCATGTCGTGACGGTGAATGATTATCTGGCCCAGCGCGATATGGAATGGATGGGGCCGATCCACCTGAATCTCGGCCTCACCGTTGGCGCGATTCAGTCCAATATGAGTTCGGGTGAACGACAGGTTCATTATGCCTGCGACATTACTTACGGCACCAGCAATCAGTTTGGCTTCGATTACCTGCGCGACAACATGAAGCCCACCAAGGACCAGCAGGTTCAAGGGCCGCTCGACTACGCCGTTGTGGACGAAATCGACAACATTCTGATCGATGAAGCGCGAACGCCGCTGATCATTTCCGGCCCGGCTCATGATAACCTCGAAAAGTACCCCAAAGCCGACGCGATCGCACGACAGCTTCGCAAAGACACCGACTTTGAAGTCAAAGAAAAAGAGCATACTTGCCATCTGACCGAAGAAGGCGTGCGACGAGCCGAACAGTTGGCTGGCGTTGAGAGTTTCTACACGGCCGGCAATATGGAATGGCCGCATCTGCTCGACAACGCTCTGAAGGCTCATCATCTCTACAAGCGTGACGTCAGCTATGTCGTGGAGAAAGGTGAAGTCGTCATCGTTGACGAAAACACAGGCCGAAAGATGGAAGGCCGTCAGTGGAGCGATGGACTGCATCAGGCCGTTGAAGCCAAAGAAGGCGTGAAGATCAAGGAAGAGTCGCAGACGTTTGCCACAATTACGCTGCAGAACTACTTCAAGCTTTACAAGAAGCTGGCCGGTATGACCGGTACCGCGATGACGGAGTCCGAAGAATTCCTCAAGATCTACAACCTCGATGTTGTGGCGATTCCGACCAACCGTCCGATGCAACGCATTAATTTTCCGGACAACATCTACGGAACCGAAAAAGAAAAATGGGATGCGGTCATTCAGGAGATTGCGGAAGTCCACGAAACCGGACGACCGATCCTGGTGGGAACGACATCGATTGAGTTGTCAGAAATGCTCAGCAATCGACTGGTTCGCAAAGGAATCCGTCATAACGTTCTGAACGCAAAGTTCCACGAGCGTGAAGCCGAGATCGTAGCTCAGGCCGGTCGAAAAGCAGCGGTCACAATCGCGACTAATATGGCGGGCCGCGGAACCGACATTATCCTCGGCGGTAACCCCGAACACCTGGCGTGGGAAGACCTGAGGACGCGTTACGGTTCACGCCTCGAAGTACCCAAGTCAGAGTGGGACGCTTTGACTCGCATGATCGCGGAGCGCGAAGGCATGATTACGGAGTCCAAAGTCGTTCAGGAACTTGGTGGTCTGCACGTCGTCGGGACGGAACGCCACGACTCACGCCGAATTGACCTGCAGTTGCGAGGTCGTGCAGGACGTCAGGGTGACCCGGGTTCCAGTCGCTTCTTTATCTCTCTGGATGACAAGCTGATGCGTCTGTTTGCGGGTGATGCCGTGAAACGCATTATGCAGTGGGCTGGCCTCAAAGAAGGCGAACCAATTATCAGCTCGATGGTAACTCGCCGCATCGAAGGTGCTCAGAAGAAGCGTGAAGAGCAGCACTTCGATCAGCGTAAGAATCTGCTCGAGTATGACGAGGTCATGGACGAACAGCGTAAGCGAACTTATTCCTATCGCCAGCAGATTCTGGACGGTGTGGATTGTCGCAGCCTGTTACTCGCCATGATGAATGATGAAATCGATCGCTGGACGAAACATTTCCTGGCCCGTGACTATCGCTGGGAAACGATCACGGCCTGGGTGACTCAGAATCTGCAACTGGAACTTGAATCTTCCGACATTCGCGACATGAATCGCGAAGAACTTGAGTTGCATCTTCGCGAAGAAGGCGAACGCCAGGGTGAGTCGCAGATTTATGAGCAGATCGATGTGAATCTGCCGGAAGATGCCGAGAGCAAACTCGACTGGAACTGGCTGGCGCTGGCCAAGTGGGCCAATCGAACATTCGGGCTTTCATTGCAGGACAAGGATCTTCGCAAGCATGACCGAGATGGCCTGGCAATCTTCCTGTTGGCTCAGGCCAAAGAAGGTATGTCGCGCTGGGATCTGAAGGAACTGGACAATCTGCTGGATGATCAGTTCGTTCAGAAGTCACTGTGTGGCTGGGCCAACTTCAACTTCCTGTTGGGGCTTAAGTCTGAAGAACTGATCGGGCTGGATGAAAAGCAGATTGCCACGCTCATCAAAGACAAGGTCCGCAGCCGCTACGATGAGAAGGAAACCACGTTTCCAATCTCGGTCGGAATGCACCAGTTCCTTGAAGGCGACGGCAAACAGAACGAACGCTTCAATCGAGAAAAGCTGGCACGGTGGGCGAATACTCGCTTCCGAGCAGACTACAATCCGGAACAGTTTGCTGATCTGCAGACCGCTCAGATCTATGATTCACTGGTCACAACCAGCAAGCAATTCCTGGGTCGTCGACCGGAACGTGAAAAGGTTGACCAACGGCTCGATGCAATTCTGGGATCACCTGCCGAAGCGTCCATGCGAGTGTCCGAGACGCAGGTCAACGACCTCGTCACATGGATCGAAAACGAACTGGATCTGGAACTGGACTCTTCACGCCTGCTGAAGATGACCGCTGGTCAGCTTCGCACGGAACTCCTGCAGGGCATCGAGCAACTCTTCCGTCCGGAAATGCGTCAGACGGAACGCTCGGTACTTCTGGAATTCCTGGACACTGCATGGAAAGATCATCTCTACTTCATGGGGCACCTGAAGCAGGGGATTGGCTTTGTCGGCTATGCTCAGAAGGATCCTCGCACAGAATACAAACGCGAAGGTCGACGAGCGTTTCTGGCGATGTGGGATCGTATTGCTGAACAGGTGACTCAGACTCTGTTCCGCATCGAAAACGAAAGCCCGAACTTCGTGAGATCCCTGTGGAAGATTACCGCCACAGAACACGATGTGGCTCCTCCGGATGATCAATTGGATCAGTTGCAGACGAATTCGCCAGAGCCCGGCGAGGAAGGGAAAGCAATCAAACCAATCATTAACGCAGGTCCTCGCGTTGGCCGAAACGATGACTGTCCCTGTGGCAGCGGCAAGAAGTTCAAAAAGTGCTGCGGTAAATAGTGCTTCGCCACGAGAAGAGATCAGGAACAGTTGGCCGAATGGCTCACAAGGCACTTCGCACTATTGGTTCCTGATACCTCTTCCTGGCCCGTCGGACAGAAATGTCCAACCTACATCTGGGTCTGGAAAAGGATTTCCTCCATGCGATGGCTTCTGAACGCCGTCTACATGCTGCTGCTTGTCAGCATCTCGCCTATTATCACCTGGCGGATGTTTCGGCACGGGCGTTATCATCAGGGACTGGCAGAGAAACTGCTGGGCCGAGTTGATTTCCTTGCTGACGGTCGGCCGGTGGTTTGGTTCCATGCTGTCAGTGTTGGTGAAGTCATTCAACTGCAGAAAGTTGTCGACGAGTTCCGACGACGCACGCGAGACGAATTTCAGATCGTGATTTCAACCTCCACCGACACGGGTTGGGAGCTGGTGCAAAAGCGTTTTGCGGATTGCCAGAAGACGTGGTTTCCGCTGGATTTTTCCTGGGCTGTCAGCCGGGCCATTCGCCGAATTCGACCGGCTCAGGTTGTCCTGATGGAACTGGAACTATGGCCCAATTTCCTCGCGGAATGCCATCGTCTGGATGTGCCGGTATCAATCATTAACGCCAGAATGAGTGAGCGCAGTCATCGCGGTTACTGCCGCATTCGTTTTCTGCTGAAGCCCCTGTTCACAAGGCTGGCGCTCGTCGCTGCTCAATCGCAGACGTATGCAGATCGCTTGATCTCGTTGGGAGCCTCGGAGCAGCGCACCGTTGTCACTGGTTCCATAAAGTTTGACGGCGTTGAAACTTCTCGCACGAATTCAAAGACTGAAAACCTGCGACGTGTCTTCGGATTGAAGTCCGGCGAAACTGTCTTTGTGGCTGGCAGTACACAGGAGCCCGAAGAACAGCTGGCTCTGGAAACATGGCTACAACTGCGGGGACAGCACTCGCAGCTTCGTTTGATCCTGGTTCCTCGACATCGCGAGCGATTCGACGAAGTTGCCGCACTCGTGACTTCGCGCAACCTCCCACTGCTGCGACGTTCGTCGGTTCAGGATTCTTCGCAACAGCACGCGGAAATGGATAACAAACCCATCATTCTGCTGGACACGATTGGAGAACTGAGTGCCTGCTGGGGCCTGGCCGACGTAGCATTCGTAGGCGGCAGTTTTGGAAATCGAGGAGGTCAGAACATGATGGAGCCGGCAGCGTATGGAGCTGGTGTCCTGTTTGGCCCGAATACATGGAACTTCCGCGATATCGTCGAACGCTTCCGAGAAGCTGACGGATGTGTTCAACTGCAGTCGTCGCACCAACTGACGAGCACCGTTGATGAACTGCTGAACGATCCCGCTCGTCGACAACAGCTTGGCCGGAATGCTCAAAAAGCAGTCCTGCAACAACAGGGAGCCACAGCCCGAACTGCCGAATTACTGCACGAGGTCCTTCTGCCGGTCACAATTCCTCTTCGCCGAGTCGCATAAGTCGAATGATTCTGGGAAAACTCAGAAGCTTTGAGGCTGATTTTGTCCACTTGTTATTGATAGCGATCCACGAGCATGAGAATTCAGCTAAATGGGGAGCCCCGGGAGATTCCGGATTCCTGGTCAATCGCAGATCTCCTGGCGGACCTGAAGATTGAAAATCGCTACTGCGCGGTAGAACGCAATCGGTCGGTTGTGCCCCGCGAGCAGCATGCCGCATGTTCATTGCTGGACGGTGATCAGATCGAAGTTGTGACACTCGTGGGCGGCGGCTGATGAAAGCGTCTCAATCAACACCGCGCAGGGGAGCCAATTGTGTCGCTTGAAAAAGCTGATGCTCTGGTCATCCGGCAGGCGGACTTCAGCGAATCCAGCCGAGTGGTCACGTTCTTCAGCAGAGAATTCGGGAAGTTCGCGGCACTGGCGAAAGGAGCGAAGCGGTTAAAGGGCCCATTCGATGCTGCTCTTGACCTGCTCTCGACGTGTCGCGTAGTCTTCATCCGGAAATCTTCAGGAACCCTGAATTTGCTGACGGAAGCGCGGTTAACGCAGCGTTTCACCCCGCAAAATTCGGGAACTCCTGGCAGCCTCAACAGTGTTTACGGCGGATACTACGTCGCTGAATTACTGAACGGGCTGACCGAAGATTTCGACCCTGCTCCTGAAGTTTTCGACCTTTCAGTTGCGACTCTGAATTCTCTGTCAGCAGTCGATTCTCAATTCCCTTCCATCATTATTCACTTCCAGATTTCCCTTCTTCAGCTCATCGGTCTCCTTCCAAATCTGTTTGAATGTTCTGTCTGCGGCGAATCCGTCGATCAAAACGGTGGTTACGCACATTGGGTCAGTCAGGGTGGATTGCTCTGTCAGGCCTGCCGTCGTGAAGAATATTCCGGTGCGTCGATCTCGGCAGGTTCCATTGAAGTTCTGCGTCGTATGACTCAGGGGTCTTCAGAACTGATCAGCCGCGTAAAACTCAGCCGACAGCAAGCGGAAGAATGTCAGAAACTTGCCGTTTCCGCGATCACCCAGGCCATGGGGCGAAGACCCTCAACACTTCGATACATTCAATTCTGACTGGATCTCTCATGTTGCTTCGCAGGATGCGCAACAGCCGAACGGAATCGGCTCGACGACAGCGGTCGCAAGACCGAGTCGCCGCGTGCGTTACTCCTGCGCCATGTCGCGCTGGTCTGCTGAATCTTGCGGTGGTTCTTCTCATTTCCGCCGTCGGTGGATGTGCGTCGATGTCGGAAGATGATGAGCCTGGTTTCTTCGGAAAAATGGCGAGTATTGGTGGCATTCGCGGACCGCTGGAACGTTCCCTGTATGGCGAAGAATCGCCTCTGGAAATGGGACGTCGCTATACTGAAGCCGAGCGTCGTGAAGCTCGCCGATGTCGAGATGCCTTCGACAAAGGCGATTACGAACAGGCCATCAAAGTCGGCAAAAAGACGGCCAAGAAATTCAAAGAATCGTCGCTGGGTGAAGAAGCTCAGTTTTATGTGGCCGAGTCCTACTATGCTCAGAGCCAGTTCTCAAAAGCTCAGGACGGTTACGATCAGTTGTTCGAAGATTATCCGTCGACTCGCTACGTCGAACCCGCAACTCGCAAGCTGTATCGCATCGCTCGCATCTGGCTCGAAGTCGCTGAACCTGTCGCCAAAAATGAAATCCGTCAGGTCAGTGGTGAAAAGGTTATCGAAGACGAGAAGCCTGCAAAGCCTCCACTGGATCCAACGATTCGAGTTCGCGTGCTTCCGAACTTCCACGATCGGTCTCGCCCGATGTTTGATACTCAGGGCCGAGCATTGGAGTGCCTGAAGTCGATCTGGATGAACGATCCAACGGGACCTCTGGCTGACGATTCGCTGATGCTGACTGCAACTTACTATCAGCGGCATGACAACTACGTCGAAGCTGACCGTTACTTCGAAATTCTCCGGGAAGAATATCCCGACAGTCCTCACCTTGAAGAAGCCTTCCTGTTGGGTGCTCATGTTAAGCAAATGAGCTACCAGGGGCCTTACTACGAAGGGCGAGAATTGACAGGGGCACGAAAACTGAAAGAGCAGTCTCTGCAGTTGTTCCCCGCATCGCACTCGCGTCAGCAGCTTCGCAAAGATCTCGATCAGCTCTACCTGCTGGAAGCTCAGCGAGCCTGGAGCAAGGTTGAGTACTACCAGAAGAAACGTCGGCCGCGAGCTGTCGCAATTGCCTGTATTCAGGTAGTTTCAGAGTATCCCGATACATCCTTCGCGAAAGACGCTCGAGCCATTCTGCGAACGATCGATCGTAAGGAAATGCAGGGACTTCCTGAAGTCTCTGAATTTCTTGAGTCAATGCCTCCAACAGAACCGCCGCGACCGCAAGCTGCGGATGAGGGCTCACCGGTAAAGTCTGTCAGCAACTCGCGAAGTCTGGATGAAGGATAACGTTCGCACAGTTCGTTCTATCATGCAGAGACTACTCCCTTACCTGTCGCTCCTGCTGAGTTTCGCTGCCATCTCCGGCTGCGGTTACACGCTCGGTACGCCTATGGTTCCGGGAGTTCGGACGGTGCACGTGGCTGTTTTCAAGTCCGATTCGTTTCGCCGAAATCTGGATTATCTGCTGACCGAAGCCGTGCAGAAAGAAGTTCGAACTCGTAGCGGCTATCGGCTGGATGAAGCCGAAACCGCTGACACGATTCTGCGAGGAAAGATCATTGAGATTCGCAAGAATCCACTGGTCGAAAACCGAAACGATGATCCCCGTGAAGTGCAATTGATGGTTGGAGCTGAAGTAAGCTGGATCGACCGACGCAGCGGACAGATTTTGCAGCAGCAGACGTTTCCGCTCGGACCTGAGCTGACTCAGCACTCCAGCAACGTTAGCTTCGCTCCGGAAGTCGGACAGTCTCTCGCAACAGCTCAGCAGGAATCCGCAACGCGGCTGGCTGCGCGCATCGTCGACCTGATGGAAGCTCAGTGGTAAGTCGATCGAAGAGTATGCCAATCATTGCATCCCCAATGAGGTGGATGGCGGAATCAGATTGCTCGGCAATCACCAGGTGCAACTGAAGTCCGTTATCGGCTGTGTTTCGAGCATGTGTTTCCTGTGCCGAGAATTTGCTCGACAGAGATCTGCCATTGACCCTGAACGCTTTCGAATGGAGTCGAGCATGTTCGCTGGGCCTGCGATGCTGTGTCTTTTGACGAGTCTGATGTCGGTGGAACAGTTCTTCGAACAACCCGGCAAAGTTGACGCAGACGAAGTGCATGTGACGATCCGATTGGATGGAGATAATGCACGCAGGTATGTTGACTTGATTAAGTCACCGGAGATTTCAGCCTCATTCAAAAAAAACGGCAACTTGCTCCTCAGTGGGGTGGCGACAGTCGTTGACGAGAGTCGTTTTAGAGTCAGGCATACTGCGATAGTTCGTGTTGTTGGCCAGCCTCTGGAGTTATTGTCAATTGAATCAGAGATTGGCTCTGCTTTGATAACCAGTGATCGTGCCGCACTTGCAGCACAAAAAGAAGCGTCTCACGAGTTGGTTCTACAGCTGAATGATGTCCATACAGTGGCGATTCAGGTCAAGAAACTCGTTGGGGGCTTCCCTGATTCCGCCCGATACTATTAGCTGATTCGTAGGCTTGGCGAAGTATCTGGCCCCCGTCGGCCCGTGACATGAGATGCCTCAGTGCACCTTGCGCCGCTAAGGATAACACGGAAGTATTCGGTCTCAGCCGCGCGTGAAAACACACATGGTGCGAAGGATCGCACCATGTGTGTCCGGTTGATAAGCCATCACGATTAAAGCAGATTCACAACTTTATCCGTCAGCCCCTTCTCGCCGAGGAAGACGTTCAGTTTTCCAGCAGCGGCGATCTTTTCCAGAACTTCCAGTTCTCGCAGCCGCATCAGTACCGGATTATCGGCCAGCAACTTGGCCGTATTGGCCTGTGACCGCATGGCTGCCGTTTCTTCACGCCGCGAGATCAGATTGGCTTCGGCAGCCTTGCGAGCTTCCGTGACTCGATTCATCAGGTCCTTCATGTCGCCAGGAAGAATGATGTCTCGAATCCCGACCGATGCAATGGCCAGACCCAGTTCTGCCGCACGTCGCCCGACATTCGTTTCAATGTCTTTTGCAACCACATCTTTGTCGGACAGAAACGTATCCAGTTCGCGAGTTCCAATGACGGCTCGCAGAACCAATTGCGTTTCTCGGTAGAGTGCCTGACGGACGTCATCTGTCTGGCTGACGGCCTTGCGAGCATCAACGATCCGGTATGTGACAACCGCATTCAGACGCAGAGTGACCTTATCGGACGTCATGATGTCCTGTCCGCCAACATCAACCATGGTTTCGCGCAGATCGATGTCAACAACGCGTGAATCAGACTGCCCCTTCCAGAACGCGTACAGCCCTGACGTCAGAGTATCGATGTAACGGCCGTCAATGAAAAGAACACCCACACGGTCTCGTTCGACCGTGCAGACATCAAGGACTCGCTGGGCCATGGTCGAACGAGCAATCACCTTGAGTTCCTGATGTTCAAATCGGACATTCCGAGCATCCACGATTTCAACGCGGACATTCTTCTGGCCTGTCCAGTAGGCGTAGAGCCCTGAAGGCAAGACATGGCTGAATCGGTTTTCAATCCACACCAATGCTCGTTCGTGGTCTTTCAGGTCCAGCACGACAGCGCGGCCCGTCAGAACACCGGACTTCACGATCAAGTCCAGCTTTTCATGAGTCAGCCATGGTTCGCGTTGTGACACGATGTCGACTCGGATTTGTCCGAGCCAATCGAAGTAGCTGTGCGTGCCCGGTTCAACGAGCCCCTTGAATTCACCGTCGCGAAACAGCAGCCCGATTTCCCAGGTCCGAATTTTAATACGCTTAATAAAGAACATGATTTCCTCCCCGAGCTGTTCGCTCGGTACTCATTGACTTCGCCTCTGATTTGCGAAGATCTTCGGTCGTATCTCTATAGATACGAAACAACAAAAAAACACCATTGGAAGACAGTGCATCCGCAGATCACGTAGACAATCACGGAGTGCGTTTGAGTGGACGAGGTTCAGCAGTGTCCACTGACTCGTGCATAAGTTGGCAGCGATGAACCACTGGGGGCTGCATCGCTGTGTGCTAATCACTGATGACAGTGTCGGCTTCTGAACGTTGAACGCGGTATCTGCGCACTGCAGAGCGAACTTCCACGCTGCTGAAGCAACGCCAATCTGGAATCCACAACGTGGTTCCTGATAGCGCATTCTTCAGCTGATCGATGAGATGACTGCCTTCCTCTGGTTACCTTGGGCGTAGGCAACGCCTCCGACGGAAAGGGTCGGTGTTGGTTTCTAGCCAACTCGTTTGGAGATGGTACAGGATTCGAACCTGTGACTGCCAGATTATGAGTCTGGTGCTCTACCGCTGAGCTTACCATCGTCGATGCTGCCAGTCAGAAACCATAAACAGAACATGCAGGAGCAAACCCGAGCATCATTTGAGTGACAATCTCACGGTGACCTGAATGCTGCTGGAAAGCAACATCGATGAATCAGGTCATTGGACATCACAGCGTCGCAAGAGGTTCTCCGATTCACTTCAAAGATTTGAGGAACTTGATGAAGTTATCTTTCAAACTGAATGTCTGTTTAACGGCAAGCCGAAGTCGAACGCTGCGATTTGTGCCCATACCTGCTGTTCGCCATATTACGATGTACTTGATGTCGCTTCGCGCGGCCCTGTAGAATGCGGCGGCGGAATCAATAATCACTTCGGCATTTCCTTGAGCCATGACAGTTTCCGGCTGGTTCACGTTCGACGGCGTCTTTTTCCGTGGAGTCTGCAATTAAGAACTCGCTGCTGCCCAAAGATGTTTTCCGCCACGATGCTGCCGCGCGAGCTGACATTGCCATCGTGATGGGATCACCGGATCCCGAACATCTGCGTCAACGGATTGCCGCCGGGGTGGCTTTGTTTAAGGCCGGAATGGTCCCGAAATTGATTGTCTGTGGCGATGGTCGAGACAAGGATCCGCAGCAGAAATCTGAAGCCGAACGGATGAAGGAGATTGCGGTGAAGGCCGGAGTTCCTGAGACATCCATTATCACTGAAGACACTGGACACGACCCGATCGAAAGTGCCAAAGAATGTGGTCGCCTGTTGAAATCAGACGCCAGTTTTCAGTCTGTGAAGACGGCTTTTTTGGTCTCTTCAGCGTGGCACTTGCTGAGGATGTTCATTGTGATGAAACGTTATGTCCCAAACAGGGTGACTCTCTATTGCCACGCGGCGACAGCAGGAGTGACGGCCAGCAATTGGCAGACTACGCCGCAAAATCGAGCAATCGTCGAGAACGAACTGCGGCTGATTGAGAAGTTGCTGAAGACTGGTTTTTCACTGCGTTAAGCTCTTCGACGTGGTCTTCCTGAGGATTCAACGGACATGCCAAACAGCGCGATAGATCATCTGGTCGTTACGTCTTCGAGTTTGGCTGTGGGCGTTGATTATGTCGAACAAGCATTGCGATGCAAAATGCAGCCGGGTGGCCAGCATCCACGAATGGGAACCCACAATGCACTGCTGAGACTTGGCGATAAGTGTTATCTGGAAGTGATTGCGATCGATCCCGATGCGGCTCCACCACAAAGACCTCGGTGGTTTGAACTCGATTCGTTATCTCTCAACAGCCCGCCTCGCCTTGCAGCGTGGGTGATGCGGACGAATCAAATTCAAAGCGTCGCCCGGCTGCGTTCACTGGACACAGGCTGTATCGAAGAAATGAGTCGAGGAACGCTGGAATGGCAGATCACGATTCCCGCAGACGGGCGCTTTGTTTGTGATGGTATCGCGCCATCTGTCATCCAATGGAAGGGCGAAACACATCCCGCGTCGCGGCTTCCGGATTCGGATGTTTCTCTGATCCGGCTCGAGGCACAGCATCCGGATGCACAACGGATCAACACGTGGCTGTCGAGTGCGGGCTTCGAGGGATCTCTGAGCATTCAATCTCCGTTGGACAACGCCACGATCGAATTGACCGCACTACTGCAAACACCCAAGGGCGTCATTCGATTCCGCTGAGACTCAAGCCGCGAGTGCAAGCGGTTGATGGAGTCTGGAGTTGGGTTTTAATCTCTGCTTCGGCCGGGACGGGCAGAGCATAACGCTCCAGCAGTCTGAGATTAAAAAGCGGGGCCATCCAATGACTGAATTGTGAAGGCACGCAGAAAAGTGAAATCCCGAACGTATCAGTTCAAAAGATTAAGCATGCCATTTCTCGATGCCTTTTGGCGGCGACGCGGTATTTCCATAGAGCACCCCGCGAAGTGACAACCACGGTGACAGTAACCGTCCTGCCGCCACCAGTGAAGTCAGTGCCTGGTCGCACTACCAGTCTTTTTATTAGCCAGGACGGGAATCGAACCCGTACGTCCCTTTACGGGACCCGGGATTTTAAGTCCCGTGCGTCTGCCTGTTTCGCCACCTGGCCGAGCGGAAAAATCCATTGGTCATGACATTGCTCAGCCATGACAACAATCCGTCACCACAGTGCAGAGACACTTTAATTCGGCTACGGAAACTCGACTTCCGGGCGAAGAGTATCGAAGATTGCGGAAAGTAAAAACTGAAGCCTGCACATTCTTGCAACGTGCAGGCTTCATTTCGCAAGTTTTACTGATTTTTCGGGACGAACTCGGCTGTCCGTGCTGCTTTTGGTTCAGGTGATTTCCGCAGATTCAGCTTACGGGATAATCAGGAATAGACCGACCACCGTAGCGACTTCCACGATAGTTGCTTCTTCGTTGAACGGTATCTGGTAATGCTTCTTCGGAGCGTATTCTCCGGGACGGTAGTAGCCCAGGGCATACTGTTTTGAATGAATCGGATGCAGAGCCATCTGATATGGCAGCCCGACCAGTTGCGTTGCGAAGAGCCCTGTCGATGCAAAAGGCTGCATAATCGGATGATACGTGTGACCGTAACGCTCCAGCGATGGATCTTCAAAATACAAAGGGTAGTGATAAAAGTTGGTCGGAGCCCACTGATACACCGTCGGACTGACCTCACGGTGCTGATACTCTTCGGTGTTCACTCGATCATTGAAGTCCATCGGCAGTTGATCGGGAACAATACCCTTCATCGCATAACTCAGTGTGGGCTGAATTGTGCGAATATCTGTTTTCAAGCGGCTCGCTGGAGCGGTATCCTCGCCCGCGACAACCTCATCCTGGCCTGCCGTCTGCATGACGCCGGATGATGAC
Source organism: uncultured Planctomycetaceae bacterium (assembly GCA_903921605.1). The sequence continues at coordinate 28,427 of CAIXQV010000234.1, forward strand.
GAAACCGCGATCGGTGCCGCATCGTAAAAGTCGACCTCCGGCAGTGGCTGTTCTTGCAGAGTGATGTTGTTCATCATCTTGTCGTGTGCACTGGCCAGACGCTGCATCGGTGGCTGCTGTGGTCGTTTCTGCCCCGGCTGGACTCGACTGATCATCTTGCCGGAACGTTCTTCCCACCATTCACCGACGGACTCAGCGGAAGACGAGACAACACCGCCGGACAGAACATAATCCATCCGAGCAGAGAAGCCTTCATCGACATTTTGAGTACGGCTATAACGTCGATCGGCCGACGGAGCAACTTGATGCCGTGCCTGCTCGGAGATCGCTGGCGCACTCGTGGTTGCCGGTTCCGGTGGCATTTCAGCACCAGCGGGAACAACTCCCTTTCGCTCAGCGAACAGTTGTTCCGGCGGTGCCCCGCCAGCCTGTGTGACTCGATGTCTTGTCGTCTTTCGGACAGCCGTCGCTGAGGAGGCCATCGAACGTCGCACTCCTTCATCTGCGGTCATCGCTCCGGCAATTTCCGGACGCTGAACAACAGAGGGTGCGGCCCATGAGGTCGCCCTTGTGTTATCGGCGACGGCATCCGAAGCCGACATGAACGCAACCATTCCCGCGAGACCTACGCCTCGCAGGAGGTTGTTCATGCCAGAAGCGGAATCAGTCCTTCGGGGCGTGCTCCACAGAATAGTTTGGAGCTTCCTGAGTAATTGCGATGTCATGTGGATGGTTCTCCCTAACCGACGCCGCTGAAATCTCGATAAATCGAGCTTTTTCTCGCAGCTCCGCAGTTGTCCCGACTCCGACATAACCCATGCCGGAACGAAGACCACCGGTAAGCTGGAATATCAGCGGCTGCAAGGCTCCTTTGTAAGGAACGCGACCTTCCACGCCTTCCGGAACCAGTTTGGACTGGTCGCCCGTTGGGACATGTCCCTGCCGGTAACGTTCACTGCTGCCCTTCATCATTGCTCCCAGCGATCCCATTCCTCGGTACCGCTTGAAGCTTCGACCCTGGTAAAGAATCATCTCACCAGGACTTTCATCGACACCCGCCAGAAGACCGCCGACCATCACAGTCCACGCTCCTGCAGCAAGTGCCTTCGTTATATCTCCGCTGAAACGAATTCCTCCGTCAGCGATAATCGGGATTCCGCTCCCCTTTAAAGCTCTGGCCGCATTTGCGACCGCACTTAACTGGGGGACACCGATGCCCGAAATTATCCGAGTTGTACAAATAGAACCTGGCCCAATCCCGACTTTGACGGCGTCTGCACCGGCATCCGCCAGAGCTTTTGCGCCTTCTTCCGTCGCGATGTTTCCCGCAATCACATCGATATGGAGCTGACGCTTAATCGCCCGCACCGTTTCGATCACGTTCCGAGAATGACCATGTGCACTATCGACGACCAGTACGTCAACACCTTTTTCAACCAATTGAGCGGCTCGATCGAGATCAAAAACACCTACTGCAGCACCAACCCGCAAACGACCGCGTGAATCTTTTGATGCTCGCGGAAACTGCAGGTTCTTGTCGATGTCACGGATCGTGATCAATCCCTTCAACTGATAATCATCGTCCACGAGCAGCAGTTTCTCGACCTTGTTTTGCAGGAGAATTCTCTCAGCCGCTTCCAGGGTCGTATCTTCCGGTGCAGTGACCAGATTGTCCTTCGTCATTACTTCGGAAACCGGTCGATCTTTTGATTCCAGAAACCGCAGATCCCGGCGAGTCAGGATGCCCACCAGCTTCCCATTAACCGTGATCGGAACACCGCCGATGTTTCGCTCGTCCATCAACCTCACAGCTTCACCGGCTGGCGTGTCTGGCGGCAATGTGACTGGATCGACGATGACCCCATGTTCACTGCGCTTCACACGATCCACCTGCATGGCCTGCTGCTCAATGCTCATGTTTTTGTGAATAATGCCGATGCCGCCCAATTGGGCCATCGCCACGGCCATGTCACTTTCAGTTACCGTGTCCATCGGGCTGCTGACGATCGGCAGACTCAGGCTGATATTGCGGGTAACATACGAACTGATGTCAACATCGGACGGGATCACTTCGCTGTATCCGGGTTCCAGCAGGACGTCATCAAACGTCAGTCCGCGATAGGCGATGCGATCGTGCATGTTGGGGGCTCCGTGGAAAGTGGTCAGTAATCAGTAATCAGTGGTCAGATTTGAGATTTCAAATTTGAGATCAGAACATGTGGTCTGAGGTCTCGAATCAGCAGTCCGTTACTCTTCAGAATCAGGGGACTCTTCAATCGTTTCAAGCTGGGCACCCTTCTTCTGAATCGTGGCCAGCAGATGATTCGAAAGTCGAATCAATGTCGGAATGTCCATGTTCTCCGCACGATCTTCCGAGGTATGTCCCAGCTCGGAAAGAAGCTGATCGATCTCAGGCTTATCGAGTTGCTGTCGATACAGTGCCACAAGGACACTCCGGATGAACTTACGTCGCAGCGTGAAGGCTCGCCGCAGAAAGTCCTGATAAAACCGACGATCGTGTATCCGATCTGCTTTCTCCTGATCTCGCCAGATGCTGACGATCGCGGAGTCAACTTTAGGGCGAGGCCAGAAGACGTTGGGGCCAAGACGACGCAGAATGCGGACTGTTCCCTGCGACTGTATCCAAGCCGACATCGCGCTGTACTTTGAACTGCCCGGCTCGGCTTCCATCTTCTCGGCGAGTTCCCACTGAATCGTGCAGACCATGCGTTCCCAGGGAAGATCGGATGCGATGATGTTGGAAATCACCGGGGTCGCGACGCTATACGGAAGATTGGCCACCAGCTTCAGTCGACCATTAGGAATCGAGGCGACGTGATGGCGGATCACGTCACAAATATGAGGATCCAGCGTGTTCTTGTTTTTCAGGATATCGCTGTTGATGAGCGTGACATTGTTGCAGTCCTGAACAGCCTCAGCGGCCAGTGCTGACATGTTCTTGTCGATATCGATGGAGATGACTCGTCCCGCTTCCTGAGCCAGAAACGCGGTCATGCCACCAGTTCCTGATCCGACTTCCAATGCGACGTCGCGAGGCCCCAGTTCGGCGGCCCGCACAGCGAACTCAATCAGATTCACATCGATCAGAAAGTTCTGTCCCAGATCTCCGCGCGGGTTGATGCCGTGCTGCTGGAACAGCGACATCAGGAAGGATCGCGTCTGACGCTGGACTGCTTTCATCGGGGAGGTGAACTTTCCTGATTCAGATCATTGTCGGGAAGAATGTTCGTGTTTGGCCCCATCGAAATTCCAGGGGCCGCGTTAATAATGCCGAGCGAAGAAGCGTTTCCGAATCGACGCTCAAGGAGTTGGTCCACGTACTTGCCCAGAACGTCATTTTCAATGTTGACGACGTCGCCCACGGCCACACGGCCCAGCGTTGTTACCTGAAGCGTGTGAGGAATCAGGGCGACAGAAAACTGATCGTGTGTCACATTCACAACCGTCAGGCTGATGCCATCAACCGCTACGGAGCCCTTGGACACGAGAAGCCGAAGCTGATCTGGTCCCGGTGCAAACCACATGTCGATCCAGTCACCACTGCGAACAATGTCGGTCACTTTCGCGATACCGTCGACATGTCCCTGAACAATGTGACCACCCAGCCTGGCGTCTGCTCGCAGAGATCGCTCCAGGTTGACTCGACTGCCAACCACGAAACGCCCCAGATTGGTCTTCGAAAGAGTTTCAGTGCCAGCTTCGAAATCCAGCATCCCATCGTGAATGGCCACAACTGTCAGGCAGCATCCGCAGATTGAAATACTGTCGCCTAAAGCTGCATCCGTGGCAGCGAAACAAGCGGTGTCCGGTGCAATCGAAAGGCGCAGCCCAACCGGTAGTGAGGCGATTTGCCGGACAGTTCCCTGTCCTTCCACGAGGCCGGTAAACATAGGGCTTGCACTTGTATGCAACGAGAAAACACTGTCTCCAGTGCGGGATGACAACCCGGCGCGGTTCAGAAAACCTGCCACCATCGATCGTTGCGTGGTAATCCTATCAAATCCACGGCCGAATACACCCAATCGGTTCGAACTTTCCCGCCCTTAACACGGGGAAGCGCATTTTTCGAGTCGAAATCGTGGTTCATCCACATTCGTGGTGGCATCATTCGGCCCATTTCGGAAAATGCCGGGGCGACTTTCGATTGATTGTATCCTGCCCGTGGAATGCCCGTGCCAGCCAACCCAACGAACAATTCAGGGTCCGACGAAGAGCCGGAGACCATAACTGATCTCTCGGAGCTCTCCTTTGATTTCGAAGACGCAGCGCCCTCAAATCGTCGCCCTGCCTACGGTTCCGCGACCAGCGAGCCGGATCTCACGGAGTTGAGCGAGGAGCTCGAACTGCTGGATTCTTTGTCTGGACAAATCACCGGGGACGGTCCACCGGAGTTCTACTGCAAACCGCTGGGACAATTGCTCGGCCCTATGTCGCTGGCCGAACTAAGAATCATGGCGGAATCCGGCGCACTCGCAGAAGACGATCTCGTCTGCTACGGTGAAGCTGGAGAATGGAAACCCGCAGCTTCTTTCGCAAGGCTGGGGGAATCTCTGCATCGTGGATCTTCGATTACCGCCGAGCCCGTCGCCAGCGCTCCTCCGTCGACCCGCAGACTCTTTCAGACGGGATACAAGCCAACAGGCGACTCTTTCGGAGAAGACAGCTCCGGGGCAAAGCCATCAATTCCGACGGAACACTCAGCCCCACCCGCAGAGGCTCCACAGATAACTCCGACACCTGGGGCCGAGTCTGGAAGTGTCACGGCGGATGCAACAGCATCTGCTGCGAACAATCCTGCTGACGCATCCGGAGTCGTCGATAACTCTAACGCCACCTCCGAATCGGAAACTGAAACACAGGCCGCGGAATCTCCACGTCAAAAGAAACCGGCTAAGAAATCTCCGGCCGCAAAGAAGGCTGGCAAGAAGTCCGCAGGCAAAAAGAAGCCAGTTAAGAAACGCAACGATGAAGACGATGCAATTCTGAATGACATCTTCAGCGAAGTTTTTGCCGACGATCAAAAAACACAACGCCCGGCAATGCCGCCTGTTGCAAGTTCTCCACCGGACGCGGCTGCTCGCGTGGAATCACCTTCGACCGCGAATGAAATTGCCGCCGCGAAAACCCCTGACACAGCAGCAACAAAATGATGAAGCAACAATAAGATTTCACGCCTCCCATTGCTGACCCACGAAAGTGCTTGACCTACGAAAGTGTTTGACCCATGGCTGACGTCTTCGGGTCGTTGCGAGATCAGAACTGACATCTGGTGATCTGATAACAATCAAACTCACTGAGGCACAACGTATGTGTGGCCGCTTCACGCTCAGAACTCCAGCTGCTCAAATGCTGGAGATCTTCAATCTGGTCGAGATGCCAGCGCTGGCGCCACGTTACAATATCGCACCGACTCAATTGGTGATTTGTATTCGAAGCGTTGCCGAGGATCCGAAGTCCCGCGAAGCTGTGCAGATGAAATGGGGCTTAATCCCGTTCTGGGCGAAAGATATCGCCATCGGCAATCAGATGATTAATGCTCGCGCGGAAACGGTGGCGGAGAAGCCTGCGTTTCGAGCCGCCTTTGCCAAACGTCGTTGTTTGATCCCGGCCGACGGTTTTCTGGAATGGCAAAAGCTAAGCACGGGCAAGAAGCAGCCGTGGCTGATGGAGATAGCTGAGCAGCAACCTTTCGCGATGGCAGGGCTTTGGGAGTACTGGACTCCGAAAGGCGATTCGACGGCGAAGCCCGTTGTTTCGTGCTCCATTATTACGACATCCGCGAACGAAGACATGAGCGTTCTTCATGATCGCATGCCGGTGATTCTGCCAATCGAGGCGTGGGCCACATGGCTGAGTCCGACTGCCAATGCGACTCAATGCACCGCACTGCTGAAGTCATTGGAGAACGGCCTGTTGACGAAGACGTGTGTATCGACAAAGGTGAATCGCCCGTTCCCGGACAATGCCGAATGTCTGCAGCCCGTTGATCCACCGGAAACGTTGACGAAGCCGATGGCCGAGGAAGGCTAAACTGTTCTGGCTGGTCTCCCGACCGAGCCAGTCGCTCCGAGCGAACTTCTCACCCCGCGCCAACGCTCTACAAAATCGCCAGCGGGTTGCGGCGTGATTCCAGAGTACCTCTTGTTACTCCGACGCGATTCATTGCATTCAGAGATTGCCAGACATGTTCTCCCGTCACCGTGCCATTCAGGAGCTGTCGGTACAAAGTCAACAAGCGATGGATTTCGGCCGGTGATTCTCGCAGCAGTTCAATTCGAAAACGACTCACGCCAGCCTGCCTCAGATCCGTGACAACTTCGGCCGAGCTTTGAGCGACCGCGTTGAACAGAGTGTTGCGGCAGCCAACGTCAGCAACCAGAGGATGATCCACTCCTGTGCGATCCCGCAGTTCAACCTGATGCTCGTCACATGGACGACCGCAATTCGTCTTGTTGGTTCCTGGTGACAGCATTGCACAGAACACGCAATGTTCCATATGAAACATTGGCATGTGTTGATGGACGACAATCTCCAGCCACTGTGAAGGCACCCACTTCACAAGCTCCATCAACTGATCACGATTCAGATCGTACGATGGAGTCAGCCATTGCAGTCCTTGTTGCATCAGAAACGATGCCGTGAGTTCGTTCGTCACATTCAATGAGTAGTCACCAACGACCGGGATCGCGTTATCGCGAAAGAACGCGAGACCGCTCAGATTTCTGATCAGCACGCCATCCGGACGATGCTTGAGCATTGCTCGAAACAAGCCCATCTCATCCGGCTTCTGAATTCGCGGAGTCGCCAGCAGCAGAGTATGCCCCGAAGCTCTGGCGATCTCAACGGCCTGACGGTATTCACGAATATCCTGAAAGTCGACGATCAGACGATCCGCAAAAGCCGCAGAGCTTGCTGTGGTTGGCGAACTCGCCGGCATCTGCGTGCATTCTCGCAACTGGTCCAGGGTTCGGCAGAGAATTGTCAGCAACGGAGTTGCCGAAGACGCGACATGAGCAGGCAATTCACTGCGCAGGCGATCGATGGCCGAGTCGCGACACAGATGAATCTCCGGCATCGGCAGAGACTTATCGAGCTGCTCGATCATCTGCTTGCGAAGTTTCCCCAGCACGCTCAGGGGAACCATCGGGCCGCCGATGATTTCTGCGTCCAGCGAATTCAGTTCGTAAACGGTCCCACCGAGCCGCGAAAGCTGTTCCTGCAGAACTTCCTTCGTGACCGAATGTCGCTGAGCCAACTGCAGAGCATCTTCTGACTGAACCAGACACGTACAGCCATTATCCGCACGGCCTTCAATCCGCAGAGGATGACCCACTTCGGCGTGTACCTTGACCTGCACGGCGACCCGACGTTGCGGATCGGCCACATCAAAAGTCCGGCGAAGCTGTTGATTCAGCCGAGGATCATCTGTCTTCCAGATTTGCTGCCCAACATACAACTTGCTGAGATCCAGATGACTGCGATCAAAGGTCAGATCAACCTCGCCGCTGTCCACAGGTTCGTGCAGAGCTTGTCGGCCGCGGAAGACCTGGAAGACGCGCCCGCCCTGTTCGTTACCGCCGAATCGGTCGCCATCAAAGACGACTCCGTCACCGGCCTGCACGGAATAATCGAGGCTGACCGTCACGCAGTCGCGAAGCACATTCGAAATTCGCCCCAGCAGGACGCCTCGTTTGGCGGAACTCATTGCCGGAACCAGCATCTTATGATCGCAACCATTCAGCCAGCCCGGCGAGAAACCTCGGGAAAACGACTGTTCCATTTCCGCGATCTGGCGTCGAGTAAACTCGACGGGCCTTCCGGCCATTGCGGTATCAATGGCTTCGCGATAGTGGCGAGTAATATTGGCGACGTATTCCGGAGTCTTCAGGCGTCCTTCAATTTTGAAGGAGCGAACTCCGGCGTCTATCAGCTCACGAGTCAGCGAAAACGCCGCCAGATCCTGAGGGCTTAGCAAGTACTTCTGATCGCCGAAGTCACGCAGTTCACCATCACATAAGAGTTCATATGGAAGTCGGCAAGCCTGAGCACACTGGCCTCGATTTGCACTGCGGCCTCCGAGTGATTCGCTGGTCAGGCACTGACCGGAATAGGCCACACACAAAGCCCCGTGAATGAACGCTTCAAGTTCAATGGGCGACCGACTGTGAATTTGACGGATCTCATCGATTGAAAGTTCTCGCGGCAGCACGACACGCTCGATGCCAAGCTGTTCCGCGACTGCGATGCATTCCGCGCTCGTCAGAGTCATCTGAGTTGACGCATGAATGGCCAGGTCAGACGTGATCGCTCGAATCATCTTCGCGACGCCAAGGTCCTGAACCAGCACCGCATTCACCGGAGCCAGTGCGAGGCGGCGGATGATGGACTGGAGTCGAGGCAATTCGTCGGAGAACGCCAGAGTATTGAGAGTCACGTAGCCTTTGACGCCGCGGCGATGCAGGAACTCCATGATCTCACCGATGCGGTTGAGATCAAAGTTCGCGGCACGAGCCCGGGCATTGAAGCCGTCATCCAGACCGAAATAGACCGCGTCCGCTCCATTCTCAACCGCCGCGCGAATGCAATCCCAGTCGCCTGCAGGAGAAAGTAGTTCGGGAGCTTTCATGGTCGGCATGGGCGAGTTGTTGGACATGGGGACCGCAAATAGAAAGCCGAATTGGACGTGGCAAGCATAATCCCGTCGGCGGAGCGACGGGCGTACGGTACACCCGTCGCTCCGCCGACGGGACTTGTCTGGTTTTGCGTCGGATGATACACCCAAATCGCCCCGAGGAGTTTTTGCAATTGCAGTGAATGCCGGGAAATCTCAGAAGCTGATGGGGGCGACATTGCGGAATCGATCCAGGAACAAAACGGCGGACATCGAAATGGCCAGAGAAATCTTGCCGCAATGAAAACGCATTATCCGGCCAACTTCGCCGGTTCTCAATGCTGCAGTTCCTTGTTAACGACATGTTGGGAGATTTGGGAGGTTCTTGTCTTTTTCAGAGCCGAGGCAGGGTCACAAGCCACCTTGAGCCCTCCGGAAGAACCAGAGTAGAGTCCATGCTGAGGGACTCCAGCGTCTAATCGGCGAAAGCGTTGCTTTCGCGTCCAGGCTCTGGCAAGAGCAAGTCCATCGTGCACAGCAAAACGATCCGGAAGCAAAACGATGAATCTTCATTCCCAGAAAAACGTCTCCGCCAAATCTGTGGTGGCCGTGACTATGCTCGCGCTGGGTATTGCCACGCCGGCGATGTTGTCATCAGTTGGGTGTCAGTCAGTACCCATGACCAACCGCAAGCAGCTTCTGGTCACTTCGGTGGAAAAAGAAAATGAGATGGGCCTGACGGCTTATCAGGAAGTGCTGAAATCCGAGCCGGTTACGAAGAATGAAAAAGCAACCGAGATGGTTCGTCGAGTCGGCCAGCGAATTGCTGATGCGGCGAATCGTCCCGACTTCAAATGGGAATTTAACGTCATCGAATCCGAGACACAGAATGCGTTCTGCCTGCCAGGCGGAAAGGTGGCCATCTACACTGGCATTCTTCCGGTCTGTCAAAATGAAGCGGGACTGGCCGTCGTAATGTCTCACGAGGTTGCTCATGCGATTGCGCGGCACGGCGGCGAACGCATGACCTACCAGACGGCTCAGAATGCCGGTAAAACACTCGGCAGCTATGTTATGCAGAACCAGGATGCGAAGAAGCAGGAGATGGTCCTGACAGCGTATGGTGTTGCCTCCGAGTATGGCGTGATCCTGCCTTACAGCCGAAAGCACGAGCTGGAAGCAGACCATATCGGCGTCCTCTTGATGGCAAAAGCCGGTTACGATCCCTCCGAAGCCCCGACGTTCTGGGAACGTTTTTCGGGCAGCAAGCAGGGGGCAGCACCGATGGAGTGGATGTCAACTCATCCCGCCGACGCCACACGAGCCGCTGCTCTGCGCGAACTGATGCCACAGGCCATGAAGGACTATGAGGGGGCGTCTGTTAAATACGGTCTCGGTGATCCTGTCCCTTAACGAGTTGGCCACTATACTGCCTGAATCGCAGGCGTGAATCTGCAGTCCACTACAAGCCCGCCGGCGCTGAAGTCCCTCTGTGATCATTGGTGATTGCATCAGAGCCGACTTCGTTATGCCCCGCAACCCACACTGTGTGCAGGAGTAAATCCGGCAGCAGGCTGGTCATAACCTGGCTTTTGGTCTGCGCCTTGAGACACGGGCCATGCCCTTTGGGAGCCGTTTGTGAGTCATGACGTTGTGCGTCGCATCATTGCGAATGTTGAAAACGCGGTGCTGGGAAAACAGCAGACCATCAAGCTGTCCGTCGTCGCTCTGTTGGCCGGTGGTCACATTCTACTGGAAGATGCTCCGGGCCTGGGGAAAACGTCTCTGGCTCGAGCCCTCTCGAAAACCCTGGGCTGCAAGTTTGTCCGCATGCAGTTTACGCCCGACCTGTTGCCAAGCGACATTCTTGGTTCCAGTGTGTATCGTCCCGGTACAAGCGATTTTGAATTCCGTCCGGGCCCAATCTTCACGAATATTCTGTTGGCTGACGAAATCAATCGGACCACGCCCAGGAACCAGAGTGCATTGTTGGAGGCGATGAGCGAACGGCAGGTGTCCGTTGATGGGATTACTCATAAGTTACAGGAACCATTTCTGGTCATCGCGACTCAGAATCCCTATGAGTTTGAGGGCACCTATCCACTGCCGGAGAATCAGCTCGATCGATTCATGATGTGCCTGAGTGTGGGTTATCCGGACCGCAAGTCCGAGCTGGAGATTCTGCAGAAGCATCGCACCGGCCAACCTGTTGAGTCTTTAAATGCGGTGACGAATGCCGACGAAGTTTTGCAGCTTCAGAAACAGGTTCAGGCCGTCATCGTGGATACGTCACTGGCTGAATACATGCTGGAGTTGTCTGTCCGGACGCGATCTCACAACGAACTGACACTTGGCGTGAGCACTCGCGGAACTCTGACGTTGTACCGAGCTGCTCAGGCGGTGGCGTTTTGCGAGGGACGCAATTACGTGATTCCCGATGATATCAAGCAGATTGTCATCCCCGTGCTGGCTCATAGAATTGTGTGTCGCGGCATCCTGAAGGAAGGCCATCGCCAACGAGCCTCACAGGTTCTCAAAACTCTGTTGGACAGCGTGTCGGTTCCGTCGTAAGTCATTTGTCTTCCAGCGGCAGCCGTCAATCTGTTCAACTTTATTCCAAATACAAACACCCGTTACTGGCCAGCAAAAGCTGGCAGAAATCGGACCAGGCTTTGTGCTGACTGTCGGATGACTCGGCATAAAGTTCCTGCTGCTGCTTGATAAAGGCCAGCGATTCCTGAGCGATGTCGTCTTCACATGGAGAGCCCGTCGCCAGTACAAACGCCTGCCGAATATGGTCTTCATCTGACTTCTCAGCTTCGCTCAGAATGCGTTTCGCAAAACTGTGACCTCGGCGAACGGCGAATTCGGAATTCAACAGCGTCAGCGACTGCAGAGGCATTGTCGTTACCGGCCGGCGAGTACAATTCACAACCATCATCGGCGCGTCGAAAACATTTAGCAGACTCAGCCCCTGACTGCGTCGTTGTTGCAGATAAATTGAACGACGAAACGCCCCGGGATTGTTTTCTGGAACCAGTACTTCAGCAGCTCCGTTTCGAGTTGTCGCGACGTACGGGCCAGCCAGCGACATATCAAGATCGCCACTGATGGCCAGCTGCGAATCTCGCACGGCCTCCGCGTCCAGGCGACGAATCGGAAATCTCCACAGCAGCTTGTTGTACGGATCAGCCGAAGTCCCGTCGTTATTCGCAAAGCTGGTTTGCTGAAACACGGCCGACTGCAGAATCAGACGATGCAGTGATTTCAGACTCCATCCGGAGCGAATGTATTCCTGAGCGAGCCAGTCGAGCAGTGCCGGATGGGTCGGCTCTGCACCGCTCATGCCGAGATTCTCCGGAGTGCTGACCAGACCAGTGCCGAAGTATTGCTGCCAGACTCGATTGACCTGCACACGAGCCATCAACGAGGCTGCTCGAGAACCAGGCTTCGTCACCCAGTTGGCCCAGGCCAGACGACGGCCTGACGAAGGGAATCCGTTCAAGGGGGCATTGATCTCAAACGGATTGTTTTCATCATTCAACGCTGAGACCGGCGCAGGCGATACTTTGTCTTTGGGGTGAGAGTATTCACCGCGATCAAGCAGAAATACGTCGGGCGGAGAAGGCTCCGTATCGGTCTGCCAGGCAATGCGACCGGGTTCCTGTGCCTGCAGTTTGGGGATCTCATCGGCGACGGTTTTGATTTCATCCTGACGCTTTTTGAGTTCTGCCAGGAACTCCGCCACAGCAGGGGCACTCGGTGATGGAGAATCGATGGCGAACGAAGCTTCGACCAGAACATTGTCGACCTGAAAACTGCGATTGCAGCACAGACCAAATGCGAAGCAACCATCTGGAAGATCCACTTCCGCCAGTTCGACGGTCTTGCCTTCCGGTAGACCATCGATGAGGTGTTGGAGCTGAAACTTGCGATTCGCCCCATGAGTGATACGGACACCATATGACTTTCCGGCCACATACCCTGCACTGCCGATATTTCCGGCGTGAGTCGACGACGGGCCTGGATAATCGACATGCACAGAAGCTCCGCCAGCCGGGTTGCCGTCGATCAGAATATTGCCACCGGCCACAGTGCTGTTATTGTTGAAATCGTGCAGAGCGATCCCGTAGGCAATTCGCTCTGCTGGCTTCTCGTCGTCTCGCACCTTTGTGTCGACCAGCGAAAAGGTGACCTGAATCCACTGACCTTCGACATCCGGAGTCCAGTCGAATTTTTGTTTCGTCGCCAGCCATTTATCGCCAGTCGCGCCGCCTTCGACGATCTGTAGCAGACCGTTGGAGCTCAATGCGGCCGGTAGTGGCTGATCATTCAGGTTCGCTGGAGCGGCTGTTAGCAGATTGACCGTGGAGACTCCGGCCGGGCCATCGTCGCCCGTAATTGTGGAGCTCCAGTTTTCGTTCAGGCGATCGCCGCTGGAAAAATCATCCGAGAATCGAACAAGCTCCGGCAGGCGATTCTTCGTCGACCAGTCGCGCAGATCATTCTGCAGAACAGCGAGCCGTTCTTTGGCGTCAGTAATTTGCTTCTCCCATGCGTCGTAAACGCCTGGAGGATTTGCGTAGACAAATCGATCGTTGGGCTTCACCCATTTTTCATGGTTATAGGTCGGAAAAAGCACGGACTGAAATTGATAAAAGTCCTTCTGCGTCAACGGCTCAAACTTGTGATCATGACATTTGGCACATTGAAATGTGAGGCCCAGCAAAGACGACGCGATGATCTGCTGAGAAGACTCCAGGGCCGTGTAGCGGTCGATGCGAACTTCATCCGGATTGCCATCGCTTTCGCCGGTCCCGTCCTGGCCGTTTCGCAGATAGTGAGTCGCAATGAGCTGATCGATCATCTCCGGGGTAGCGGCTTTGCGATGTTTCTCAGGATCGAATCCGGACAATTCATCGCCCGCAATTTGCTCACGAATAAACTGATCAAACGGCTTGTCGGCGTTGATCGATCGGACGACATAGTCACGATACTTCCAGGCCAGCGGCCGATCGGAGTCGGCATTGAAGTAGCCATTGGAGTCCGCGTAGCCGGCAGCATCAAGCCAATGCCGTCCCCAACGAACACCGTACTGTTCGGAGCCCAGGTAACGTTCGACCATGTTGCTCCATGCTTCGGCGGATTCGTCAGCAAGGAAGTTCTCAATTTCCGCCGGAGTCGGCGGCAATCCCGTCAGGATAAAACTCACGCGCCGAATCAAGGTGCGTCGATCGGCGGCAGGACTGATTCGGAGACCAACCTTTTCCAGTTCGAACTGAATGAATTGATCGATCGGGGTGCGACAAATCTCTGACTGACCAACATGCGGTGGCTCTGCAGGCTGCAACCGAGTAAACGCCCAGTGCTCATCCCGCTTCATGGATTCGGCTTCAGCCTCGTTCACCGGAAGTCCCGGGGCCCCGTCAGCAATCCAGCGTTCCAGAATCTGCTTTTCAGAGTCTGAAAGAGGATTCTCCGGGGGCATTTCATTCTTCTGAACTCGAGTCAGAAGTGAGCTTGTTTCCGCATGCCCCGGGATCACCACCGCACCGGATTCACCTCCCTGGAAGATTCTTACCGCCGAATGCAGTTGCAGGCCTGCTTCCTTCTTAGAAACTCCGTGGCACTTAATACAGTGACGTTTCAGCAGCGGCATGACTTCAGATTGAAACGATTCGTCGCGTGAACGATCTTGCTTTGTGAACTGCTCGGATGGCTTCTCATCCTGAGATTGCTCATCCGCCAATGCCTCGCCACCGCACAGCATCAGAAACAACAGGCCGAGAATGCTCATGGCAACTCCGGAAGGCGGGAAGGACGAAATCGGATACGGCAGGGCCGCCAAGGATACCAGGGAAAACGCCATTCGCAAATTGAAAGAGGACAGGAGAGATTTTCGGAGCATCCCACTGGACCATGACCGCAGAGAACTGAACGCCAATCAGCAGAGAGTCTCTTGTCGCATTTCGAAAGTGATGAGCGCATAGGGCCACCCACCTGCAATTGATAACCCTGGCGGCCCGTTGATGTTACGTTGCGCCTTGTTCGGAAAGTTGCCCGGGCCGACGATCGAGACGTGCGGCGAGTTGCGCGGAAGTCCTGCCGGGATTGGGGAGGCCCGGCCTCGTTGCGAAAACGCTTCCAAAAATTCCTGACGAACTCCACCCGCGTTTCTGGATTACAATCCAGACGCCCCAGAATACGAGCACACTCAGCCGGAATCGCTTCCACCTTTATCTTTGCGAATGTGCCGGCTCGTCCAGTCAGGCAGCCTCAGATAGTAATCCAGAATCATTGAGAGGCAACCTTTGTTGCCGGCGCGGCGAGTCGTCTATTTCTCCCGAACCTTTTTCCGTGTTGGAACCAGTGCAAGGGGAGCCCGCCCGCTTGCTCCCTGTGCTCGATGCGAACATCCTGGGCATCTGTAGTCGAAACGTTCACAGCGGATGCTCGATCCTCAATCCGCTCTTTTAAGCTTGTGGTGGGTCAATCCAGGTGGTTGGCAAGGTTTTTTTACAATGCGGGGGTTGAGATTTAACCTTCGTAAGGGTAGACGGCGCATGCTTCGGCGGATGGCCCCATGGGTCGTAGCCCCATGAATCGCGAAGCAGCGATGGCTCTTCGTCAACGAAGTAAACTGCGCAAAGCGTGAGGTTCGTGTCTCGGCTTCGCGACAGCCCGTGAATATCGATGATTCGCAAGTGCCAGCGAGGATCCGGTTGCTGGAGGCTTTTAAAAACCGTATTCTTTGTTGCCTGTTGCGTTCATTATCTTTGGCTCATGCGAATGCATCCGTGTCAATGCGCCACGCCAATTCATTACTTTCGTGAAAGAAATTGATCGTGTTCAATCACTCAATTCGATTGCTTACAGCCGGACTCGCAATTGCAGCGGCAACGGCGGACGCCTCTGATTTTCCAGCACTTGTGGGCAAAGTACCACAGGGGTCAAATTCATTGGTGCTGATTGATGTTGATGCCGTTCTGGCATCACCCATCGCGAAGTCGAATGGCTGGGCTCGTCGATTTAACGACGGCAACGCAGATCGTCCGCTGTACCTTCCTCCTGAAGCTGATAAGGTCGCAATTGCTGCCCAGCTGGATCTGGTCCGAGGATGTGCCAAGAACTGGGAAGTCGCCGTAATGGGCATGAAAGAGCCTTTCTCCATGAGCTTGATCGCTCGGGCCGAAGGTGGATATGCCGATGAAATTCAGGGAGTGAAGGCAGCGTGGGTTCCAAGCGACGCGTACTTCATTGAACTTGACCCACAAACACTTGGACTGATGGCTCCGGCCAATCGACAGTCAATCGCACGCTGGGCTGAAAATGGCAAAACCACACGGCCTGAAATGCTCTCCGATTACCTTGCAGCATTGACGACTTCCGCCGGCAACGGTGCGCAAGTGGTGATGGCCATTGATGCGGCTGACGCCATCCAACCTCATCGAGTTCGTGCCAGACTGGAAGCGTCAAAGATCGCCGATAGTCAGAGCCTGGATTCAACTGTTGAGCTGATCAGTAGTCTCAAGGGGCTGGTGTTTAACCTCACGTTTAACACGAAGGTTCAGGCTGTTGCAAGAATTGACTTCAACGTGCCAGTTTTGCTGAAGGAAGACGTCGCCAAAGGCCTTGTACTGGGCGCGATGGAAAACCTACAGTTTTCCCTGCCTGGGACTGAAAAATGGAGCTGCTCAGTCAAGGGGAACTCGATCATTATGGCCGGCGAACTGGACAATGATGCTCTGCGTCGTGTCTTTACGCTGATGGAACTACCGACAACAAAATTCAGCAGTTTGAAGGACGAAAAGATTGAGGACAGTTCTCAGGCGACCACAGCGAAGTGTTCGCAAGCTTATTTTCACGCCGTTGATTCGATGGTCATTGATCTGAAAAAGCGAACCAAGGTCAATTCCGGAGGCGATGCGGGCTGGATTGATCGATACGCTGCGAAGATTGACCGACTTCCAGTCCTGCATGTGGACGAAGAGTTGCTGACGTATGGTGAGAAACTCACAGAAACTCTGCGAATCATTTCTGGCTCCCGCAAAATGAGCAATATGCAGGGGGCTTCCGCAGAACGCGTCGCTGTCGGTGAGGCAGGAATATCATATGACGACGGTTATGGTTACCGAGCCTACAACTATACCAGCCCCCGGGTCGCTGAGACAAATGCGGGAAACATCAGAGCGGACGCTATTTCCAGCGGGACAAGCGTCAAGCTTCAGGGCTGGACTCTGATCGACAATGCTACGGTGGAAATTCGAAAAGCGATGACCCAGAAGTACAATATGGAATTCTGAAGTACTGGCGTGAAGTAAAACCTGCGGCGATCTGCTGTAAGGGTTTCGAATGCGAGGGCCATCTACCTGTTTTTGACTACGATTGATGGTGTCGGGATCTCCATGTCATGTTCTCCATTTGCTGTATCGTAGTACGTCGAGCCAGCACGCTCCGGCGGTTGTTGCAAAGCAATGCTACGATTGGCAACTCGAGCCAGGTTATGGATGGCCCTGAACTCCTCCCTCAGGACTGTTGAGAAACGGTGTGTGCTTCAATTGTGCCACTCAATCTGACATACTCAGGAGGCTGTCTATTGATTCATCCAGCCGAAAGGCATAGCAGGCTGTTGATTTATTACTAACTCGAAGTGCACGCGAGGCAAATCCATGGAATTCCTTGCTGGCCCGTCGGCTTGGTATCTGAAGCTTCGTGAAAAAGCGTCTAGATCAACAAACTGCTAGCCCCCGTTGGTTGCCACAGAAGTGTGGGGATTTTTAATCGGGGCCAGCACCCATCGGTTAATAGATCGTCTGAGTCAAGAAATCAGCCAAGGCTGGAGCGGGTTTTCCTTTTGGAAGAACAGAGTACAAAGGTTCGCTGTGTCAGATACCAAGGTTACGACCAAGTCAGAGTCACTGCCGGTGATTGGGCAGTCTATCCCTTATGATCGATTTCTGGACTGCGTGCACTGCGGCCTTTGTACGGCGTCGTGTCCAACGTATGTCGAAACGAGCGATGAAAATGACAGCCCGCGAGGACGCATTTATCTGATGCGATCCGTGATCGATGGACGGCTCGATCTGACCGACAAAGTGCGGCATCATCTGGATCTGTGTCTGGACTGTCGCAGTTGCGAAACGGCTTGTCCGAGCGGTGTTCAATATGGTCGACTGATCGAACCTTTTCGAGTTGAGATGCATCAAATGTCGGCCTCCGGAACTTCCGGTGCCGCGAACGCTGGTCAGCCGCAGGTGGCTCATAAGCCCGATTGGTTTCATCGCTGGATTATGTACGGTCTGTTCCCCGATCGTAACCGCATGAAACTCGCACTGACTCCAGCGCGTTGGATGCAGCGATTGGGGCTGGATCGATTCATGGACAAGGTAGGGTTGAATAAACTCCTGCCGGAGCGGTTGCAGAGAATGCAGTCGCAATTGCCAACGCTGAAGGCTCCTCTGCCCGAGCTGCCGGAATTCCTGCAGGCTCAGGGGCCTCGCCGTGCCCGAGTCGCTTTGTTCATTGGCTGCGTGGCGGACGCGATGTTTCGCCATGTGCACTGGGCCACAGCAAGAGTTCTTCAAGCCAATGGTTGTGACGTTGTGATTCCGCGAAGTCAGGGCTGCTGCGGAGCAATTCATTATCACAGCGGTGCTTCGGACCCGGCTCTGGGGCTGATGAAACAGAACATGGCCGCATTTGAAGATAAGACGCTGGATGCCATCATTGTCAACGTGGCTGGCTGCGGGGCGATGTTGAAGGACTACAGTCATATTGCTGAGGAACTCAATCATCCGAAGGGAACTCAGGCCGAGTTGACTCATGATCAGAATTCGCCGGAAGCGAAATTCAGTCATCGCATTAAAGACATCAGTGAATTCCTGATGACGCTCGGTCCGATCAAACCTGAAGGACGTGTCGAGGCGGTAGTGGCCTATCAGGATGCGTGCCATCTTCAGCATGCGCAAAAGATTCGCCAGCAGCCTCGGGATCTGTTGAAACTCATCCCGGGCATTACAGTTCGAGCGATCGCGGAGCCGGAGCTTTGCTGTGGAGCGGCCGGCAGCTACAACCTGACTCAGCCGGAAATGGCTGATCGGCTTGGGCAGCGAAAAGTGCAGTGCCTTCTGGATGTGCAACCGGATTTGGTCGTTTCCGGAAACGCGGGCTGCTCACTGCAGTTGCAGGCACAGCTTAAGAAAAGCGGGAAGTCAGTGCCGGTCGTCCATCCGATGGAATTACTGGATCTGAGCTATCGATCTGGCAAACTAAGCGAACTTTAATGCGTCGTTTTCTGAGTGGACTCGCCGAAAAGCCCCACGACTTCGTTCGATGAGCCCGAATATTTTCGGAAAACTCTTCTTCGGCGACAGGTTTCACAGAATCTGGAATTGGGAAGTGGGGTTCACACCACACGGCTCGGGGATGTTTCCTCGCTTTTGGGCCACAGCCTTTTTTGATTTGGAGCACCCTCTCATGATGACGACTCGGTTTCTGCGTCAGGTCACGGTTTTCGGCCTGATTGCAATGTTGACGATGACTTCGCTTCAAGCCCAGGAAGGTGGCGGACGCCAGCGCGGTGGACGAGGAGGCTTTGGTGGCGGTCCCGGCGGACCGTTCGGTGGACCTCGTCTTGATCGTGCTGCTCTGTTGCGAATCGAAAAGGTTCGACTGGAATTAAAGATCGAGGAAGCTCAGGCGGCCACGATTGATGCGGCTCTGGACGCCTATAACGAACAGCGTGATGCGAGTCCTCGCCCTGATCGCGAAGCGTTCGAGAAGATGACCGAAGAAGAGCGAAACGCCTACATGGAGAAGTCTCGCAAGGAACGCGAAGAACTGAGCAAAAAGACTGACGAGATCCTCGTGGCACTGCTGGAAGAGCCACAGGTCAAGCGTCTGGACGAAGTGGCCATTCAGGCTCGCATGGCAATGTCAGGATCGGCAACCTTGAAGGCCGATGACATCAAAGGCAAGCTGATGATTACGGATGAGCAGATCGCCAAACTTGACGAAGCTCAGAAGGTTCTTGACGAAGAGCGTCAGAAGGCATTTCAGGAGGCGTTTGCCGGGGGCG
Organism: uncultured Planctomycetaceae bacterium; assembly: GCA_903921605.1. The sequence goes on from CAIXQV010000234.1 coordinate 48,136, forward strand.
GTGGTGGTCAGGGTGGAGATCGTGAAGCCATGCGAGCCAAAATGACAGAAATGATGGCCGCAATGCAGAAGAAGTCGACAGAGGCAGCTATGGCTGTTTTGACAGACGACCAGAAGAAAGCTCTGGACGGAATGAAGGGCGCTCCATTTGAGTTGACAATGCGAGACTTCATGGGCGGTCGCGGATTCGGCGGCCCTCCAGGTGGTGGCGGTCGCGGCGGCCGTCCTCCAGCAGAATAGCTCGCAACCAGAACAGACAAATCTAAGTAGCGAAGGGGCAGCGGGTAAGAATCCGTTGCCCCTTTTTCATTGAAGCTCGTCGTCGGATATTCCGGTCTGCAGATTTTCAAAACTGGCACAGCGACCTAATGACGGCCCACCGTTGCCGATTGTTCCGAAAGCTCGAGCGCGAAGATGCGCGCTCTGTGCGAACTGGCACAATGAGCCCCTCTCAGCCAGCACGGCATTTTCAATGCCCTTCCCGCTTTGAAGAACCAAGGGTGTTCTCGGCCAGGCCGGCACTGATAGATGTGCTTGACAGGGTCGTCGCTGACAGTCACCCTCATACACATTCGAACATCGGCTTTTGAGCTTGTGTGTAATTTCACCACAGAGGTCACGGAGAACACAGAGGGAATCGCTGAGGGGAAGTAAAATGATTTGAACGCAGAGGACGCGGAGGTGCGCAGAGAAAATATATTCCTGTATTCCCCCTGCGTTCCTCTCCGAACCCTGCGTTCAGAAACTGTGCTTCCTCTGTGTAACTCTGTGACCTCTGTGTTGAAAACCTCGCTTGTTCTGCCTTCGGCCGGAAACTGAAACTCTGTTAGTGCAATGTCCTGATCAAACAGGCCTGAGTTCATAAAAAGGGATCTTGTATGTCTGCGATTCGCTGCTTCACCATTCCTCTGTTGTGCTTTTCGTTGCTGGTTTCCTCTGTCTTCGGTCAGGATGCCATTGAGTTCAATCGAGATATCCGTCCGATTTTGAACGATGCCTGCTTTGCCTGCCACGGCCCGGACAGTGCCTCACGAAAAGGCGAACTGCGGTTAGATCAGCGCGACGCGGCTGTTGAAAAAGCAGCGATCGTGGAGGGGAAACCGGAAGAGAGCGAAATGATTCGCCGAATCCTGTCAGACGATCCGGAAGAGATCATGCCTCCACCGGAACTCAAGAAGACGCTCAGCCCGGAACAGAAAAAGCTGCTGGCAGACTGGATCAAATCCGGTGCAAAGTACCAGCAACACTGGTCGTATATTGCCCCTGGTCGGCCAGCAGTGCCGACCGTTCCGGATGCCGTTAAAGCCAGCCACGGCAGTTGGCCAAGGAATCCGATCGACAATTTTGTGCTGAGCAAACTGGTGGCCAATGGATTGACGCCCGCAGAAGAAGCCGATCGTCACACACTGGCTCGCCGTGCCAGTTTCGATATCACGGGACTGCCGCCGAAATGGGAACAAGTCGAAGCGTTCGTTAATGATAAGTCAGCGGATGCTTACGAGAAGTATGTTGACATGCTGCTGACATCGCCGCAGTGGGGCGAACATCGAGGGCGCTATTGGTTGGACTATGCTCGCTACGCGGACACTCACGGAATTCACTTCGATAACTATCGTGAAATGTGGGCGTACCGTGACTGGGTGATCAAAGCGTTCAACCAAAACATGCCCTACGATCAGTTTACGATCGAAAATCTTGCCGGCGACTTGCTGCCCAACGCAACGCTCGATCAAAAGATTGCATCGGGTTTTAATCGCTGCAATATGACGACGAACGAAGGTGGCATCATCGATGAAGAATACGCAGTGCTCTACACCCGCGATAGAACAGAAACCGTTTCAGCCGTCTGGATGGGACTGACCGCTGGCTGCGCAACTTGCCACAGCCACAAGTTTGATGAGTTGAGTCAGAAAGAGTTCTATGAGATGTCTGCGTTCTTCAACAACACGACGCAGGCAGTTCGAGACGGAAACATCAAGGACACACCGCCGATCATCCCGGTGCCGCTCGAAGCTGACCGTGGTCGCTTCACCGAGTTGCCTCCGCTAGTCGCCTCCGCTCGTGCCGCTGTCGAAGAACGTCGCGCGGGGGCACGGCCGGAGTTCAATGCATGGATCACAACGGCCAAACCGGAAACTCTGGGAGAACCAGTCTCTTCAGAAGGGCTGCATTTCCTCGCAGGCCTCAATGAAGGCGACGGAAAACTATTGCACTACAGTCTTGACGGCAATGCGGCTGAAGTGGCTTTGAATGATTCTGCCAAATGGCAGGATGGACCCAACGGGAAAGCTCTGCAAGTTCAGGGTGCCGCCTGCGATGTGGCAACAGTTGGTGACTTCGAAGCCGATCAGCCGTTCTCCTGCGCAGCATGGGTCAACGTGCCAGCCAATGATGGCGGCGGAGCGATGGCGGCTCGCATGGAAGCCGGACCTGGCTATCGAGGCTGGGACTTCTGGATGCAGCAGCGACGCATCGGTATGCATATCGTCAACGCGTGGCCTGACAAAGCTTTGAAGGTTGTCAGCAAAGCCCAGGTTCCCGCCAATGAGTGGGTGCACGTCGCTGTGACCTACGACGGCAGTCGAAAAGCTTCTGGCCTGCAGGTCTATATCAACGGCGCGGTGCAGGAGAAAAACATCGAGAACGACAAGCTGGATGGCTCCACGATTCGCACTGAAACGCCATGGCGTATCGGCCAGCGCGCCGGCAGCGAAGCCTTTACAGGTGCTCTACAGGATCTGCGAATTCAGAAGCGTGTTTTGACGGCTGCTGAGATTGATTCGATGGCAAAACTCAGCCGCTTTCAAGCGACTCTGGTAAAGGCCGTTGATCAGCGATCTGAGCAGGAAGTCAATGATCTGTACGCCTTCTGGCTCAAGAAGTTTGACGCTCCCTTCGGAGAGAAGTCGGCTGCTCTGGCCGCTTTGGAGAAAGAAGAAGCCGACATCCGAGCCCGCGGAACGATCGCTCATATCATGAATGAACGAACCGAACCGGCCACGGCTTATGTCCTGTTCCGCGGCGAATACGATCAGCGACGTGATCAGGTCTTTCCCGCGACTCCGGCCGCGTTTCCCGCATTTCCAGAAGCCGCGCCGAAGAATCGACTGGGATTTGCTCAATGGTTGCTGCAGCCCGAGCATCCGCTGACGACTCGAGTCACCGTGAATCGGCTCTGGCAGGAAGTTTTCGGTATGGGGCTTGTTCGTACCACGGGAGACCTCGGTGTTTCAGGAGAGCTGCCTGTGAATCAGGAACTGCTGGACTGGCTGGCTGTCGAGTTTCGCGAGGGTGGCTGGGATGTGAAGAAGTTTGTGAAGCTGATGGTCACGTCGGCCGCCTATCGGCAAAGTGCAACGGTGACGCAGTTGAAGCTGGAAACGGATCCTGCAAATCGGTTGATGTCTCGTGGGCCACGTTTCCGAATGGATGCGGAAGTCGTACGAGACAACGCCTTGGCCGTGAGTGGACTGCTCGCTGCAAAGATTGGCGGCCCAAGTGTGCGACCTTATCAGCCGGATGGCGTGTGGGAATCCATTGCGATGATTGGCAGTACAACTCAACGATACACACGTGATTCGGGCGACAATCTTTATCGACGCAGTCTGTACACATTTATTAAACGCATGGCACCGCCAGCGTCGCTGGACATCTTCAATTCGCCAAATCGTGAATCATGCTCTGTTCGTCGTGAAAGAACGAATACGCCGATGCAGGCTCTGGTCACGATGAATGATGAGCAGCACGTTGAGGCGGCTCGAAGATTCGCGGAACACATCCTGAAAAATGGCGGATCTGCCGACGATCAGCGTCTACAGTTTGCTGCTCACCAATTGCTGTCTCGTGATTTACGAGCTGATGAACTGACGATCCTGACAGAGTCGCTGGGACAACTCGCTGCGTTTTATCGAGACCATGGGAAAGAA
>CAIXQV010000235.1 GCA_903921605.1 uncultured Planctomycetaceae bacterium
ACTGCCGGGCAGGACTTTCGCCGCAAAGGCGAACCTTGTGTGCATGGTGCTTGATATGGTGGACGGATTCAGCTCTACGCGTGCACCCAAGTCGCGGCAAGCCGCGAAGTCCTCCTCGGCAAGGAGGACCTACCTGAATTCCACAAGTGATTTTGCACCCGATTCGTCGATCGATACGATTATGCTCCACACAACGCTCAATCCCGCCGTGAGGTTTCCCAATGACGCGACCTACCACCTTCATCGCTCTGATTGTTTTAACGCTGAGCTCAGCTGCGTTTACAAATGCCGACGGCATTCAGGACAACATCCCTGAAAACGTCCGACGTGTTCCAGAACTGGGTGTGCCAGTGCCGGACGATCGAGCAGCCTCAATGCGAACGTCGCTGGGCCAGCTTCAAGAGAAGATCGCTGCGATCAACGCGGGCAAGGATGCTTCGGCGAAGTCGCTGCTCCCTGATGTGATGATCTTCGAACGAGCCGTCCGGTGTGCTCTGGACTATCAGGAATTCTTCGACGTCAAGGACCTCGACAAAGCCGATGCTCTGCTGCTGGAAGGTATCAAGCGAGCCGACCAGTTGCTGGCCGGTAAGCCTGAATGGATTACTCAAAAGGGTCTTGTCGTGCGAGGCTACATCAGCCGCATCGACAACACCGTACAACCGTATGGCCTGGTGATTCCACCAACGTATGCCATCGATCACAGCGTGCCGACGCGCTGCGACATCTGGTTTCACGGGCGAGGCGAAAAGCTCAGCGAAGTGAATTTCCTGTGGGACCGCATGAAGAACCCCGGCGAGTTTACTCCGGACCATACGATCATGCTGCATCCCTACGGCCGCTATTGCAACGCGTTCAAGTTCGCGGGCGAAGTCGACGTGCTGGAAGCTCTGGAGGATGTTCAGAAGCGATATCGCATTGATGAAGACCGCATCAGCGTGCGAGGTTTCTCCATGGGCGGCGCGGCCTGCTGGCAGTTTGCGACGCATTACGCCGACCGCTGGTTCGCGGCGAATCCAGGAGCAGGATTTTCTGAGACGCCTCAGTTCCTGAAAGTGTTTCAAAAGGAAGAGCTAAAGCCCATGCCGTGGGAACAGACCCTCTGGAATCTCTACGACTGCGATAAGTGGGCTCTGAACCTGACTCACTGCCCAACGATTGCATACAGCGGTGAGAACGATTCACAGAAGCAGGCGGCGGATGTGATGGAGGAGGCGCTGGCGGAACACGGCATCAGGCTGCGTCATGTGATCGGGAAAGGTATGGGACACAAGTATGACGTTGAGTCAAAAGCACTGATAGAAAATTCGCTTCAGGCATTGGCAAAACAGCCTCGCCAGGGAGCCAGCAACGGCATTCGTTTATTCACGCATTCGCTCAGATACAACCAGATGCACGGGTTCAAAATTGACGGGTTGATAGAGCATTGGAAACAAAGCTTCTTAGGTGCCTATTGGCGCCACGAACACGGAGAAAACTCACCAGCAGGGCTAACGGTTTTCGCTGGCAATGTTTCATCGTTTCAAATTGAATTCGAACCAGAAGACCTCCCGTTGTTCTGGAAAGACACCGGAAACCGTTTTTTCGATAAGGAAGAGTTGCAGATTCACATTATTGATGAAGACTCATTGCCGAGTACTATCCATGGCCCCTCCGGACCGACGTCCCAGTTTTCGGCCGAGGCACCATTTTCCGACGGAACCTTTCGGATTGCTTTTAGTCGATCACCCGAAGGTAAGTGGGGTATCGGCCCTGCACCCGATGGCCTCCGCAAACGACACAATCTCCAGGGCCCCATCGATGATGCCTTCATGGACTCGTTCATCTTCGTTCGCCCCACCGGAACGGCAGCCAACGAAGCTGTCGGCAAGTGGGCGGAGGCCGAGCTGGCTCGAGCCATCGAACACTGGCGACGACATTTCCGAGGCGATGCGCGAGTTGTCAATGATGTGGATCTGACCGATGAGATGATTCAGTCATCCAACATCGTGCTGTGGGGCGATCCAAAGTCGAACAGCGTGCTTGCCAAAATCGCCGACAAGCTGCCGATCCAATGGACGACTGACAAAGTCACCGTTGGCGAAAAATCCTACGACGCCAAAAACCATGCTCCGATCCTGATTCATCCCAACCCGCTGAATCTGAACCGCTACGTCGTGCTCAACAGCAGCTTCACATTTCGAGACTACGCGTACCTCAACAACGCTCGCCAGGTTCCCATGCTGCCCGACTGGGCCGTTATCGATCTCGACATGCCACCAAACGCCGTCTGGCCCGGCAAAGTTGTTGATGCCAACTTCTTTGATGAACAGTGGAAGCTAAAACCGTAGACTCTTTGAAGCGTAACGGCGCGAGCAGTCCGGTGAGCAAGTGTGACAAAAGTCTGATTTCAACGTGGGGCAGGTTTGTAACCTGCCATTTAAATGTGTTTGGCAGGTTACAAACCTGCCCCACGGCTTTTGTCGCACGTATCCCGTGACGGCCTCAAATCCAATAATCGCGCACGACAGGAACTCCACGTTTTAGATCTCAATTCATCAACCCACCGACAAGGTATGGTTGTTCGTCATCTTCTTTTCTTAGACACTCACCGGACGGCTCGCGCCGTTACGCTACAAAGGCAAGTCCGTTCCCCACCACTTTCCGCGAGGAATCCAAACCCATGCGAACCCTGTTACTCACCGCGATTGCTGCC
>CAIXQV010000236.1 GCA_903921605.1 uncultured Planctomycetaceae bacterium
GTCTCTGCCAAATTTGATGATGCCACAGCCAAAGCTTTGGCAGGAAAAATTCTCCGGCTGAAGCGATCCGGGGTTGTGATTGCCGAGACAGTGATGGGCAACCTGCCCGAGGCACCGGCTAACACTCCCGCAAATATGCCAACCGGCAATACAACGACACCAACGTCAGTGCAGACAGCAACCAATGCGGAAAAGCAGGCTGTTGCGGCTGAGCTTCAGAAGATCCATTTGAAGGAAGGGAAAGATCTTCAGGAACTTCATCAGGAAGAAATCGGTGACCTGCAGAAGCGAGTTCAGGCTCCGGAGCTGGATCAGGCTCGACGGGACGATGTACTTGCCGTATTCAAAACTGCTCTCGCTCGTCACGAGAATGATCGCAAGAAGCTCGAAACACAGCAGAAGCAGGAGCGTGATAACGTTATCGCAACTCTGTTCGGTGCTAACGGTCAGGCCCCAGGCAGCAACGCCGATATTCAGGCGATGATTGCTCAATTGCCAGCCAGCTCGCGGCCAACAACCGGTGGCGGTACAACGACTGGTGGCGGTACAACGACTGGTGGCGGTACAACGACTGGTGGCGGTACAACGACTGGTGGTGGTACAACGACCGGTGGAGCTGCAACTGATGTTGCCGGTTCCGTCGCGAGTGCTGCTCGTGGTAAGTTTTCAAACTTCCTGACGTTGCCAACGAACCCACTGAATCCTTCGGTCGCAACAGATCCGACGCCTCCAATTACCAGGGCTCAGGAAGATGCGGCTCAGAAAATCGTGCGAGCAGTCTGGGTCATCGGACACTTCCAGCATATTGCTCAGCACACTGACGGTGTGTGGGCGGGTGCCACGGGCGCGGCCACTCCGGCCGCTGGCCGACAGGTCGCAGATTTCCCAATTCCTTCCACGGCGACGGGATCAACAATCATGCACCCGGCTCTTCGCAACGGAGGAACTGCCATCGAGTTTCCAAAGTTCGTGCGTGAGGTCCCACCGATGGTCATCGCACGTCCGGTTGACGTCAGCCCAACTCCGCTTAACACGGAAGAACTGCGTCGCGGTTATAGCCCAGCTGCGTGGGGGCAAATTGGTGTTGGTCAGGTCAAGCACGGGATTGCTCCGGAATATTGGCAGCACCCGGCGGACTGGGATTCGCATCCAACTCACTTCTATGAGCTCTCAATCAAACCCGTTCTGGCAGACGTGTTGGGCGTGGGCATCATGACGCCGCTGTGGGGCTATAACGGTCACGTCCCAGGGGATGCCTTTTTCGGCCGCGAGAATGAACCATTTGTTGTCCGAAACATCAACAATCTGCCTCACGATCGCTCGACCCACTTGCATGGCGGACATTCTCCGTCGCACTCTGACGGGTCTCCTCACTTCACGATCACTCCGGGCAGTGCACGAGACTATTACTACCCGAATATTGCTCCTCGAGTTCGTGACCGAAACCTGGACATTCTGCAGCGGACCGCTCAGACCGGCGAAGACTACATGACCGCGGCGGCGGCTCTCAACATTCCGATCTACATTTCCAAGGAAGGTCCGGCACCCCAGGGTGACGATCCTCCGGGTGGATGGCCGACGGAAGCTGACGGAAATCCAGCTCGTATCCAACGAGTCCTGGGACCGCTCGGTGGTGTTGCTGGTGATACCTTTGACATTGCGGAATCGTCTGACACTCTGTGGTATCACGACCATGGTATGGATGAAACCGGGCCGGCGGCCTACTCAGGTTTAGCTGGTGTGTATCACTTGTCGGATCATCTCTCCGAGGAACTGATGCGGAAGAATATTCTTCCCTCCGTCTATCCAAAGATCGGTGAGGACGCCAATGGCGTTGCTCAGGCCCTCGATTTCGATCCCGTCAAGCGTGCAGGTCCTGAGACCGATTACAATACATACTTTCAGCATTTCTGTCTCGGCGACAAGGTCTTCAATCCGGACGGAACCCTGTTCTATGACACCCTTAGCCACGACGGCCAGATGGGTGACGTCATGGTCGTGAATGGGATTGCGAATCCCAAATGCACTGTTGAGAAACGCAAGTATCGATTCTCGATTCTTAATCATGCCAACGCTCGCGTGTTTGCGATGCAGCTGCGAACTGCGGATCATAAAATGGCGACTCCATTTATGATGATCGGCATTGATACATGGCTGTACCCAAAACCAATTCTTCAGGACTTTACCCTTCAGTCATCGGCCAAACGTGTAGATATCATTGTTGACTTCAAGGAATTGGCGGATCGTGGAATTCGAGAAGTGTATCTGGAGAATATCCTGCCCCAGATCGACGGCCGTGGACCACGCGGAACGGCTGACATTAACCAGTTGCTGGGCGACGGCACAATCCTGAAGGATGGCGAAGCTGGCGAGCAGATCATGAAGTTCATCATCACGGATGAACCTGTGCATGGTGGCAAGCCGGATCTCGCAATCACGATGGACACAGAATTAAGACCTCACCACCGCATCCTTCCCGAAGAAATTGTTAAAACCAGAATCGTTTCTTTCCACCGTCAGCAGGGAGCCTGGAAAATCAACGACGTGTTTTATGACACCGGTGTTGCCAACGTCACTCCGACGACCGGCACTGCTGAACGCTGGATTCTGCGGAACAATGCGGGCGGCTGGTGGCATCCGATTCACATGCACATGGAGGGGCATCAGTGGCAAAAGATCAATGGCCAGACACCATCTCTGGTGGACCAATTCAATCAAGATACGACGATATTGGGGTCAGGCGACGAAGTGGAAATGTTCATGAAGTTCAGAACATGGATCGGCGGCTTTGTGCTTCACTGCCACACCCTGGAACATGAAGACATGCGAATGATGTTCAACATGGACCCCAGACTTCTGCCAACGGAATCTCCACAGCAGTCTCAGAACCTGTTCCCATAATCTTTGGCTGGAGGACGAATGCAGGCCGTTGGCCTAAGCCTGAAACCTGGCAGAGAAACCCTCTGCCAGGTTTTTTTGTGAACCTTCGGTTGAGTCATTCCTGACACCGCGAGAATGCCCCGTTTTTCGCGGATAATTCACTGGATCATGGCTTTGATGTTCGTCTGGCCGCATTTTGCCGTCACCGCTTGAGCGGGGAAGTCCTCCTCCGGAAACCTCCCGCGAGGCCCCCTAAAACAGCCCTCAGGACCAGGAATGTATGACGGCTAATCGATCTTCACGTATGTTTGATTGCACGTTTTGGCGATCAGGCAACCGGGGAATTCTGGGCGAGTAATTACAATGAAGCGACTGGCAATCCTTGCCATGGTGCTGATGTCATGTCACTCCATTTACCTGATCTCAACGCATCTGACGTCCCACAAGTCGCCAACGGCGTTGGAATCAACAGGCGGGCCACAGCAGGCATCAGCAACAAACCCACCGGTGATTTGCCCCATCACGGGCCAACCTCTGAATCCCAAAGAAGTCTGTGCACTGACTCTTTCCGCCGGTGCGGCGACGAGTGCTGCGGGATCGAAGAATTCCGCAACAGACACCGCAGAGGATGCGATTCCTGCGGGTGAAAGCCGCATGACAAAGCTGACGCCCGAAGAAATCAAGGCGAGAGTCTA
>CAIXQV010000237.1 GCA_903921605.1 uncultured Planctomycetaceae bacterium
AGCCAGACCTGTCTCAGGTCGGGATTGAGTTTGCAGGACTCAGGGCTTCAGGTTCGTAACCTCAGTCGACCGCAAAGCATTTCCAATGCTACTGCGTCCAGCAGGCTGCAGATATTGAACGAATGAAATTGTTATGACTGGTGTTGTTGGAATCATCCTGTCTTTGCTGTTGCTGATCTATCTTGCGTATCGAGATGTCAGTGTCCTCGTCCTTGCGCCGATCTGCGCTTTGCTGGCTGTTGTGATGGATGGGCAGCATCCGGTGTTGGCCGCATACACTCAGATCTTTATGGTCAGTGTGGGACAGTTTATCGCGGACTATTTCCCGATGTTTCTGCTGGGAGCTTTGTTCGGAAAGCTGATGGAAGATTCCGGCTCCGCAGCGAAGATCGCTGAGGTGATCGTAGGGCTTGTGGGAGTTCGCAACACGATCCTGGCGATCGTGCTGAGCTGTGCGGTGTTGACCTATGGCGGCGTGTCGCTATTTGTTGTGGTGTTCGCCGTGTTCCCTTTATCGCGATCGTTGTTTCGAGAAGCCGATATTCCTCGCAGACTGATCCCGGCGACAATTGGGCTGGGTTCATTCACGTTTACGATGACCGCCCTGCCCGGTTCCGTGCAGATTCAGAATCAGATTCCGACACAGTTCTTTCGCACGACCTCGTTTGCAGCTCCCGGGCTGGGATGTCTCGGCGGACTGGTCATGTTTTCTTTGGGCATGTTGTGGCTGAATCATCGCGCGACTGTTGCAAAGCGAAATGGGGAAGGCTTTGGCCCGATTCTGCCGATGGATGAAGTTGCGGCTGAGAACACAGGTGTAGCGGGGAGAGTTCTGCCGTCAACATGGGCCGCTTTTGCTCCTCTGGTGTGCGTGATCATTCTGAGCTTTGTTTTTTCGCAGTTTGTTATTCCTCACTGGGACGGCAGCTTTCTGTCACAAGATGTCTACGGAAAAACAGTGCTGGGCAAGGTCGTCAATTCCTGGGCCACGATACTTGCGTTGAGCACTGCTCTTCTGTTGTCCGCCGCATTGCACTATCGATCGACGGAGAAGTTGAAATCATCGCTCGCTTCTGGGGCGCGATCGTCATTGATGCCGGTCTTCAACACAGCCTGTGAGTTTGGATATGGCAGTACGATTAAGTCACTCGCGGGCTTTTCGGCAGTACAGGCATTTGTCACAGGCATTGCTCCTGGAAACCCGTTGATTTCGGAGGCGATTGCTGTCAATGCCCTGGCCGCGATTACCGGATCTGCCTCTGGAGGTTTGAGTATTGCGTTGAAGGCTCTCGGGGAAACCTATTTACAGCGTGGAACCGCGGCCGGGATTAGTCCTGAACTCCTGCATCGAGTCGCCTCCATGTCGTGTGGATGTCTGGACAGCCTGCCACATAATGGAGCGTTGATTACTCTGCTGTTGATTTGTGGGGTGACTCATCGCCAAGGGTATCGCGATGTGGGCATGGTTACAGTGCTGATTCCGTTGGTCGCCACTGCCGTGGTGATTGCATTGGGGACGCTGTTTGGTTCGTTTTGAGGTCAGCGGCTGGTAGCAGCTTTTCAACACAACCGTTGCTCGGGGAGGCTGAGTATCCTGCGGAAAAGGTTGAGTACAATTTTCCGCCGTTCGCCGGGGAACTGCTGCAGGCGAAGAAATCGAATTCTGGTAAGATAAAGCCAGAGTTCCGCTGTTCGGCTTGTGATGCAACCGTCACCCTCTCAGTCAAATGTCTCCCAAAATGAAGATACATTGCATTCTTTGCTCTCTGGTTTTTTCCCTTTCGTTTTCTGAATCCAGCTTCGCAGTGGAGGAAGCTCGGGAAAAATTCGATTCCGTGACAATTAAGGACGGCTATGGCAAGTCGCGAACCTTGGGCGAATTTAAAGAGTCTAAGTTCCTCGTCGTCGCGTTTCTGGGCACCGAATGTCCGTTGGCCAAGTTGTATGGTCCCAGACTGCAGCAATTGTCAGAGAAATTTGAATCGACCAGCGTTGGCTTTGTCGGCGTTTGTGCCAACCTTCAGGACAGCCTGACGGAGATCACTGCCTACACCAACAAAGCTGGCATCAGTTTTCCGATGCTGGTTGATAATGAGCAGATTCTGACCGACGTGCTCGGAGCAAAACGGACTCCGGAAGTTTTTGTGCTCGATGAGCAGAGACGGATTCGGTATCAGGGTCGGATCGATGATCAGTATGGCATCGGAGTGATTCGAAAAGCGGCGACGATAAACGACCTTGAGGATTCGATTCAGAATCTTCTCAAGGGAATAGACCCGGTTGTTGCGAAGACTCCCGCG
>CAIXQV010000238.1 GCA_903921605.1 uncultured Planctomycetaceae bacterium
GCCCATGCATTGGGCCGCTAAGGACCAGTGCCGAAATAAGTTCCGGAAATCACAACCCGACGCGTAAGTTTTGAAGTTGCGCGTTTGTTTCATGATGTCCCCTCTCCCCCAATTTTTTGCACGAACGCTGCCATGTGACACCCCAGCTGCATCCGCAAAAAATCGGGGGAGAGGGGGAAACATGGCGCTGTCCAGCTAAGAACTTGGCTGAAGCGATTTGGGCGTATTTCCGATGTATTGATCGGCTGTCTCGACCGGCGACAGAGTCACCGACCGGGGCGGCGTTTTTGAGCTGACGTGAGTCTGGTCAGAAGGCGATCGAGTTGATTGGAGAAATCCTGCTTATTTCGGGCACTGTAAGCAGCAGGACCGCCGGTCTCGAGTCCTGATCCGCGAAGCTCATCCATCAAATTTCGCGCGGCCAGACGTGAACCAACATTCTGTGCGTCCAGGACTTCACCGCGAGGATCCAGGACTGTGGCGCCCTTGGCGACAGCGGCGGCGGCCAGTGGGATGTCGGCGGAGATGACCAGATCTCCGGCATTCAGCAGTTCTACAATTCGGCGATCCGCGATGTCGGCTCCTGCACCGACCAATTCGAAACTGATCAGATCCGATTTCGGAATCCACATCATCTGATTGGCCACCAGAGTCATTCGAATCTGCAGGCGTTTGGTAACTTTGTACAACACCTCCTTGGCTTCCACCGGGCAGGCGTCTGCATCAACCCAAATCTCCATGAAACCAAGGCCCCCCTTTCTTAACACGAAGCAGAACCACGTAAACCGTGAATTTAGCAAACGCGATTATCGGTAGCGCGACTGAGGGATCGGATTCGAGAATTAGGGCTGGAAAGTCCGGAATCTGCCGGGATTGCGGAATCTCACAGGCTGAAACTGAGATTCTTCGTCGTCGAAATCGCTGACTCGGCCCGGGAATGTCGCTACAATGAGATCGAATACGTGGGTCTCTTTATCGCCAAGAATTCTTCAGTGACGAATCGTTTCAATGTCCGACAAGCGAAATCTGTTCAACAAAGTCTGGGATCTTCATACCGTTCAGGATCTGCCAGGGGGCCAGACGCAACTGTTTATTGGGCTGCACCTGATTCATGAAGTCACCAGTCCGCAGGCGTTTGAAATTCTGCGCGACCGAAAGCTGAAGGTGGCCTTCCCGGAACGCACGATTGCGACTGTCGACCATATCGTTCCGACCGCCAATCAGGCTCGCCCGTTTCTGGACGATCTCGCCGAACAGATGATGTCGGCGATCGAAAAGAACTGCAAAGATTTCGGCGTCACGCTGCTCGACCTGAAAGACGACCGCCAAGGCATCGTGCATGTTGTTGGTCCTGAACAAGGATTGACTCAGCCCGGTATGACGATTGTCTGCGGCGACAGCCACACCAGTACTCACGGAGCCTTCGGAAGCATCGCGATTGGGATTGGTACCAGCAATGTTGCGGAAGTCCTGGCGACTCAGACGATGTTCCTGAATCGTCCAAAGGTTCGACGAGTTGTCGTGAATGGCGAACTGCGACCGGGCGTTTATGCCAAGGACGTGATCCTGTTCATCATTCAGAAGCTGGGCGTTCAGGGCGGCGTCGGACATGCCTACGAATTTGCCGGTTCGACCTTCGACGCGATGTCGATGGAAGAACGAATGACAGTCTGCAACATGAGCATCGAAGGGGGTGCTCGTTGTGGATACATCAATCCTGACCAGAAGACTGTCGACTACCTGAAGGGCCGGCCATTTTCTCCACAGGGTGCGGATTTTGATCGAGCGGCCGCGTGGTGGTTAAGTCTTGCGTCCGGACCTGACGCAGAGTTCGATGATGTGGTGACATTCAATGCGGCTGATATCGAGCCGACGGTCACCTGGGGCATCACGCCGGCTCAGTCCGTTGGCGTCAGCCAGCCTCTGCCAAAGATCAGCGAAGTTGCCGTTGAAGAGCAGAGGTTGATCAAGGAAGCTCTGGAGTTCATGGGCCTGCAGGAAGGGCAGCCGATCAGCGGCACGAAGATCGACGTAGCATTTATCGGTTCGTGCACGAATTCACGGATGTCTGACCTGCGGGAGGCAGCTCGCGTTGTCAAGGGACACCATGTGTCTCCGACTGTGAAAGCCATCGTGGTGCCGGGATCGCAGTTGGTCCGCAAACAGGCGATGGCAGAAGGGTTGCACCTGATCTTTGAAGCAGCCGGTTTCGAATGGCGTGAAGCGGGCTGCTCGATGTGTCTCGCGATGAACCCGGATAAGCTGAAAGGCCGCGAAGTCTGTGCGTCCTCCAGCAATCGTAACTTCAAGGGACGTCAGGGAAGCCCGACGGGGAGAACTCTGCTGATGAGCCCTGCCATGGTGGCCGCTGCCGCCATCAAAGGCCACGTAACCGACATCCGCGAGTTCCCTGCGGCCGTGTGACCGTTTTGACGACTGCGGCGAGTTAAGTCGCGACGAAAGTCATTGAGAACGCTCTGGTTCCGAGAAGATCCAGAGCGTTTTTTCGTTGGGGGGGAGTTGCTCGTAGAGTCCCGTCGGCGGAGCGACGGGTGTACCGTACGCCCGTCGCTACGTCGACGGGAAAGAGCGTTGTGTCGAAGCTTCTCTGCCCAGCACGCCGAGCATGGCAAAGAAATCCACGGAACCGTCTAAATCTGCTGGCGAAATTCTGACTGAGCGACGTACGATACACTGGAGTTGACCTCACTCGTGAACAGGTTCCCGAATGGCCGTTTTTCAGCCTTTTGATACTGCCGCAACGAAAGGTTCCAGCAATGATCGCTGCGAATCCACTATTGCGCTGCGCTATTGCTGGAATGTTTTGAGGACGGTCGGTCGCTTGCTGCTGATTGTGGTTGTCGCCGCAATTTCATCCGATCGAGCCTTTGCGTCCTGCGGAGACTATCTGCATACTCGGACGTCTTCTCCCGCTGTTTCGATGGCAAATAACGCGGCTGAGGCGACGTTTGGAGAGCAAGGCGAACGCAAGCTTCCTTGCTCCGGGCCTGAGTGCCGATCGGTTCCTCGATCCCCGTCGATACCTCCTGTGGTACCCGGCGGCGTGGTGCGGAATCCCGAGTTGGCGATGGTGGACTTCGGAATCCTGGTTGAATCGTCCTCTCCCCAAAACGCTTTTGTACGCATCAGCAGTGCACGGGTAGCTCGAGGATTTCCCACGCAGATCGATGTGCCCCCGGAATGTGTCTGACTCAGGTCTCGCAGTGTCGACAGAGGTCGGTTCAGAGATCAGCTTGCAATTGATTTGACGGGAAATCTCTCCCGCTGAATTGCGAGCTGCCTTGCCCGCCGTGCTGATATGCGACGACTGTGTTGCCTGATTATTCCGTGTACTCTGGCGGCCGGAATTTTGTTGAGTCCGGCAGCAGGCATGAGATGTCGCTGCGAATTTCTCGCCGGCAGGATGGCTTTCTTGAAACGAAACAGTGGATCTCTTTGTCTGAGGTTCAAGCTGTTTGAGAATGACTCGCGGATGAGTCCCAGTCTTCTCCTATCACAAAGTCACTCCCACTGCCTCACCATCACTTTCTCGCGTTATTGGATCACGAGGTCATTCGACATGACGGACCCTAAGACATCATCAGGCAATTCGGCCCCGGAAGGCATGGCAGCCAGTTCCGCAACTTTGGGAAGTCCCGCGCCAAAGAAGATCGTTCGCAAAGCGATTGGGCCAAAGCTTCGCATCGTGTTCAATGTCGTGCTGACGCTGCTCGCGTTAATTGGTGCGAACAGTGCCTATCTGGGCGGCGTAACGTTTCTGCAGTGGTGGACGTCGCAGACTTATGAGGATCTGTTCTATTCGTGGATGTTTCTGCTTCACAGCGTGCTGGGACTGCTGATCGTCGTGCCGTTTCTGGTTTTTGGCGTGATCCACATGCTGAACACCAAGGATCGCAAGATTCGCCGCACCGTGATGATCGGCTACGCGTTGTTCGCGGTCTGCATCGTCGTGTTGATCTCCGGCTTTCTGCTGCTGCGAATCGAAGGCTTGATCGATTTGAAGAGCCCAGCCGCTCGCAGCGCCGTTTACTGGGCTCATATCATCACGCCGATGGTCGGCGGTTGGCTGTACTGGATGCATCGTCTGGTCGGGCCGAAAATGCGTTGGAAGCAAGGACTCATCTGGGCCGGACTCGCAGCCGGCGCCGCGTTGGGAATGATCTGGTGGCAGGCACAGGATCCGCGAGAATGGAACGTCGTGGGACCGAAGGAAGGCACGAAGTACTTTGAGCCTTCGCTTGCTCGGACTGCGACCGGAAACTTCATCAGCGCGGAAACGCTGGATATGAACGATTACTGTCTGAAGTGCCATAAGGGTGCGCATGACGACTGGGCGAAGAGTGCTCATCGCTTCAGTTCATTCAATAACCCGGCGTACCTGGCCAGTGTCGCGGAAACTCGGGAAGTTTCATTCGCCCGAGATGGCAATGTGCAGGGCTCACGCTTCTGTGCGGGCTGTCATGACCCGGTGCCGTTCTTCAGCGGAGCGTTCGATGATCCGAAGTTCGACATGCTGAATCATCCGACATCCCAATCCGGGATTTCGTGTACGGTGTGCCATGCGATTACGAATGTGAACAGCAATGTTGGCAACGCAGATTACACAATCGAAGAGCCGATTCACTATCCGTTTGCGAAGAGCGATAACACGGTTCTGCAGTGGATCAACAATCAGCTTGTGAAAGCCAAGCCGTCGTTCCACAAGAAAACCTTCCTGAAGCCGCTGCATAAATCGGCGGAGTTTTGTGGCACCTGTCATAAGGTGAATCTGCCGTTCACGCTGAACCATTACAAAGATTGGCTGCGAGGTCAGAATCATTACGACAGTTGGCTGCTGAGCGGTGTGTCAGGTCACGGGGCTCGCAGTTTCTACTATCCGGAGAAAGCTCAGGTTGACTGTAACGGCTGCCATATGCCGCTGGAGGAATCGGCTGACTTCGGTGCCAAGTTCTATGATGAATCCGGAAAGCTCAAGACTCATAATCACGTGTTCCCATCGGCGAATTCCGGCCTGAACTGGCTGACAAACAATGATGACGCCATCAAAGCACACGATGAGTTCTTGAAAGGAACGATGCGAGTCGATCTGTTTGGTGTTCGCGAGGGCGGCACGATCGAAGGTCAGCTGACAGCTCCTCTGCGACCCAATGTTCCAACACTGAAGCCGGGCAATCGCTATCTGCTGGAGACGGTCATTCGCACGGTCAAAATGGGCCACCATTTTACGCAGGGAACGACTGATTCCAACGAGATCTGGCTGGAGGTTTCCGTCAACGCGGGAGATCAGCAGATCGGTGCGAGCGGCATGATGGAGGAAGATAATAGCGTCGATCCGTGGTCACACTTCGTGAACAATTTCATGCTGGATCGAGATGGCAACCGCATCGATCGCCGGAATGCTCAGGATATCTTCGTGCCGTTGTATGTGCACCAGATTCCGCCCGGAGCCGGGCAGACCGTGCATTATAGCTTCACGATGCCCAACGAGGTGAAGGCCCCGGTTAAGGCTCGCGTTCGTTTACTGTATCGTAAGTTTGATTCGATCTACATGGACTTTGTGGATCGCAAGACAAAGGAACTGGGACGACCAATTCGTGGCCACAAGGAGGGTGAGAAGTATCGCAACGAACTTCCGATTCTCGTGCTGGCCGAAGACGAAGTGACGTTCCCGGTGGAAGGCGTTTCCGCAGAAGTCACCAATCCGAAACGAGAAGTCCCCGAATGGCAGCGCTGGAATGATTATGGGATCGGGATGTTCCTGAAGGGCAAGGCCGAGCTGAAGCAGGCGACGGAAGCGTTCACGAAAGTGGAAGAACTTGGACGCTTCGATGGGCCGCTGAATATGGCTCGCGTACTGGTCGCAGAAGCCGGTCCGGGACAGTTGGACGCAGCGGCCGCAGCTGTGCAGCGCGCGGCGGTTCATAAAGATCCTCCTGCGCCGCCGTGGACGATGGCGTGGCTCAGCGGTGTAATCAACCGTCAGCAAGGCGCTCTGGAACAGGCGGAAGCGAATTTCCGGCAGGTACTGGAGTATCGCACGGAGGAAACGATCAAGAAGAAGTTTGATTTCAGCAAAGACTACGAAGTCATCAATCTGTTGGGACAGACTGTCTTTGATCGAGCCTTACAGATTCGCGGTGAATCGCGGACAGAAGAAAGAGCGGCGAGACTCAAAGAGGCGGTGGAGATTTTCCAGAAGACGCTCGCCATCGATTCGGAGAACGTCGACGCCCATTACAATCTCAGCCAGTTGTATGCTCAGTTGAATGACAAAGAGAAAGCCGCTGAGCATCAGAAACTGCATGAGAAGTACAAGATCGACGATACGGCTCGAGGTGAAGCGGTCAGCAAAGCACGTCAGAAGTATCCTGCGGCGGACTTCGCGTCGGAGGCGTTGGTGATTTATGATCTGCAGAGGAAACAGAAAACAGAACCAGCGACTGTTCAGGCTGAAGAATAGAGGCATTGACATCGGCGAGCGGCAGGGCGTCAGCCCGCCGTGAAAAGATGACATTGCGGATTGGCCTGCTCGGAGATTCGAAGAATCTACTTCTCACCGACTTTACACTCGAGAATGAACCAGACATGAATCAGTCGACTGAAACTGAGTCCGAAGAAACACAGAATGACGAAGTCGTTGGGTCAGCGATCAAATGGTCATTCGGCGCGTTTCTTGCGCTGGTTTCAGCCGGAATATTGATCTGGCTGCTAACGAAAAAGCCGCCGGAAGTTGTCGTTGAAAAGGCGGGACCGACGGAGTTACCTACAGAACGAGTCAAACCGACACTGGAGATCCCCGAAGTACGCTTCACAGAGATCACCGACGAGGCTGGTGTGGATTTCGTTCATGAAAATGGTGCCGACGGGGAAAAGCTGCTTCCGGAAACTATGGGCGGCGGCGGAGCGTTTTTCGACTTCGACAACGACGGCGATCAGGACTTGCTGTGCATCAATTCCAACGTCTGGCCGTGGGCAAAACAGCAACCAGAGAAGCTTCCAACGTCCGCACTTTATGCCAATGATGGAACAGGGAAATTCACCAATGTGACGGCAGGTTCGGGACTGGATGTCGGGATGTACGGCAATGGTGTGGCCTGTGGAGATTTTGATAACGACAATGATGTCGATGTGTTCATCAGTTGCCTTGGACTAAACCACCTTTTTCGCAATGACGGTCCTGGCAAGTTTTCAGACATCACTTCTGACGCCGGTGTCGGCGGAAGTGAGATTGAGTGGAGCACCAGTTGCGGTTGGTTCGACTACGACAACGATGGCGACCTGGATTTGTTTGTCGCTAACTACATTCAGTGGTCGCGCGAACAGGATCTGTCCATGGAGTTCACTCTGAATGGAACTCTACGAGCGTATGGTCGCCCCACAGATTTTACGGGAGCGTTGCCTTATCTGTATCGCAATGATGGGGAAGGTCGCTTTACGGATATCTCGGAACAGGCCGGGGTTCAGGTTCGGGATCCAAATACAAAGGTCCCTGCTTCTAAGTCACTGGGAACCACTTTCTGCGATGTGAACGCCGACGGGCGACTGGACATTATCGTGGCCAATGACACGGTCCAGAACTTGTTGTTTGTTAGCC
>CAIXQV010000239.1 GCA_903921605.1 uncultured Planctomycetaceae bacterium
ACAGCCTGCATCTGGACCTTTGCTGTAGGCGGTCCTGCAGCCAGAGCATCAATGGGATCCTGTCCCTGAGCGGGCATCCCTGTTGGTGGGCCTGGAGCGGATGGCACTCCGGCAATTTCCTGATCTCTGGCGTCTCCCCACGGTTTGCGTCCCATGGCTTCCCGGACTTCGCCCTTCTCGACGGTACCGGCCGAGATCTCCAGCTGGAGTTCCTGCAGCTTCTGTGCGGGGTCGTTCAGGGTGTTTGCCTGGATCCTGACCACGAACTGGTTGTATGGTGGTCGGAAGAAGCGTTTGAGTCCCACTTCCAGTTGGCCGGCAACGATCCGCATCATCGGTTGTCCCGTGATGACGGACTGTCCTCGGATGGTCGCCAGCACCGAGGCGTAGCTGCTCATTTCGCCAATACCAGCCATGGCTGGCGGCACGCCACGTTGAGCCAGAGTGGAGTCCCGAGTTTCCTTGGCTCCCTCGGTGTAATCCATATCCCTTGCGGTTGGTTTTTCATCGAGAGTCACGCCCGGTGGCACGAAGCCACTTCTGCCGGCATTTGCGGACCCGGCCAGTTCGGCCTGATATTCGGCAACGATCTGTTCCTGTTGATCCCGAGTGAGACTAACACCAGCGTCCGCCTTGAAGCGTGGACCTCCGCCCGAGGCATTCTGGAAGGTCTGCCTGCGGCTGGTATGCAGTTGCTTGTCGGTGTCGAGTACGTCAGCGATTGCCCGAGTCGGGTTGGCGAAGTCATCCCGCCAGATGAGGGACGGGAGCCCGATTGGAATAACGTACCTGGCTCTGAACTGGCGATTGCTCAGCCGAGCATACATTTCGGCGAGGGTCTCCGGATCTTTGTCGATGGTGGTCGCATTGAAGTAGCGGCACAGTCTTCCGGTGACCCAGGAGCCTTCAGGAAACTGGGGGCATGCTGGTTGTGGGTAGCACAGCGACCGGGGCAGGATGTAGATCTGTTCGGGTTTTCCATGCTCGTCAGGTATGACCAGAATCAGCGCAACCCCATGAACCTCCAGCTGTTGTGACAGTTCAAACTTCAACTGGGTGCCGTCCATCCATGGATTCGGCTGGTCCATGAGTCGGGCGACTGTGTGGGTGGTTGGAGCGACCACGTAACCTTTCGGCACGTTCCGGCGTTCCATTCCGGACACGGAACTGACGTGTTCGTCTTCGTATTCACCGAATGCTTCGGAATGCAGGTCAGCCAGTTCTTTCGAGCAATACACGGCGACATCGGCCTGGGTGAACTGCAACGCCTTGATCAGAATGGCGGTCCAGTTCCATCCGCGAACCTGTTCGAGATCTTCGGTACTTGAGTTCAGAAATCCGCCCATCGGAGGCGCAAAGAAATCGCCCGCCGTGACGCCACCTCCCGACGGAAACGACTTGAGCAATTCGGCTCCGATCGGTCCGTCCGGGGAGAGTGCAGCGTGCATGTACTGGGAAATGTCTGTCGCTGGCATCGTGTGTTTCCAAACCGTAGTGTCTATGGTGTAGCATTACGTTATCTGAGCGAGCGTCAGTTGTCACCATGTGAAGGCGCTGGATTCGGGGTTTATTGGTTTGCAGGTCAGTCGATATCGACCGACCAATCTCCGACCACGTTGACCCTGGCTTTGATTATTCGGGCCGCAAACAGCTCATTGTCAGCCTGAGACGCCTGAAAGCACAGTTTTGCGAACTGGTAGGGCACGATCTCAACTCTCACGTTTTCGAGTTTGGTCCATGGCACGTGAATTTCTTTGACTCGTCCCAGATTTGTGCGTCCGATGACTCTGGTGGTTTCTTGATCCAGCAGGTGCTGATCGAGCAGATACACTCGACTGGATCGGGGGATGAACTCACGGCCTTCGGTCAGATTTGCGACGACGCAGGGTCCATGCGTTGAGAGATTGAGGCGGTAGTGCTGGTACGTTTTCATCAGACCTTTGTCTCCCATTCATTCAGAGCGTTGTAGCCATGAGCCAATGAGTCGACGATGTCATCGTTGGCTCCGTTGGGGAACAGTCTGAGTTCATCCCAGACAGCTTCCCGCCAGGGCTTTCCGTCGACGAAGCGAGTCTGTCCGTACTTGATCGAGGCCGCCACGCCCCGAGCCCGGATGCTTTTTTCTTTGGTCGGATCCTGGGCCACGCATTCAATGCCGTGTCTCTGCAGGGTTATGAACAGGTTTGTGTGAACCTGCTTGCCGTCCGGTCCCATCATCCGTTCGTTGACAACCCGATAGAATTCGAAGCGTTTCCGGTCCTGCAGGGCCACTCGTTCGATCAGGTTGTCCCGTGAGGTCGGTTCCTTCTGGATGCGGACAACGTCCAGTACGTAGCGTCTGTCGCCGGACTGGACGATCAGGACACCCACAGTCCAGTCTCCGCCATTCTCCGTTCCAGCCCGGTCCCACGACCGCACGGCCCGGCACTGGCTGAGCTTTGGGGGCAGGTCTTCGGGTTTGATCCACATCCCGTCGATGTTCTCGAACAGGGTGGACTGGCTGGACATGGGGTCCTGGTCCATCTGGGCCTGCACGTTCGGTTCGCCCGAGAGGCTCATTTCCCGTTCCATCCGGGCGACCTTCTTCAGATCGAAACGTTCTGGCCAGAGCAACTCGCCGTCTGTGGTCCTTGGATCCAGCGGGTATCGGTAACGGTGGTTGTGCCTGAATCTCATGGGCAGGCAGACATTGTGCCACGTGTAATCGTCGAGGCCTTCGATCTCCTCCTGCTGTTCCTCGACGACCATTCCGAGGTGTTCGCCCAGAATTCTGCCGATCAGGTCATTGGTGGCGATTCGCTGGGCGGTGCAAGTGATTCGGCAGTCGTTTCCAGCCCCACGGGACGCGACGGTGTTGGAGAACCATTTGATGACGTCCTTCAGCTTGGCCTGGGAGTTGGCGTCACGGCCTTTGTTCGCATCGTCGATGTCGAGCCAGTCGGGGTGGGCTCCGGTTCCGCCACCGCCGACCCCCTGCCCGAATCTCCAGCCGCCGCGGCTATTTGTGATCCATTCTTTGCCATCTTTCTCGATTTGAAATCGGTGTCCCCATCTTCGCTGGTACCACGAACTGTGGAGCAGCGTGCTGAGAGCATCCCGAGTCTGGCCGGGGACAACGTCCGAGTAACTGAAGTAGGCGAGCCGTTCTGTCGGGTCAATCGCCCAACGCCAGGCAGGCTTAAAGACACCATGCCAGAGACTTTTGCCGGTTCCGGGCGGCACGGAGAACAGAGCACGCATGATCTCACGGTCCGACATGCGGCCGATGACCCTCGAGAACACGTGCTGGTGCCAGTTGTCCTGAAATGTCTTGCCAATTCTGGCGTGCGGCCAGGCTCTGCGGACGAAGGTGATCAGGTCAGCCGTGGTCTGTTCCGGTGTGTCCCGATATTCCTGATATCTGCGTTTGATCTCAGGTTGTTCAATGAATAGCCAACGGCATTCCCGTGGTTGGCTATCGACGAGCATTTCCAGGTCGTCTTCCGTGAGCAACTCGGGATGGATCTTCAGCTGGGCGATCCTGTCCTTCTTTTTGGTCAGCCGCACTTTTCTGGCCTGAAGTCTGGCCATGAGCACCACGGAGGACTTAGCCGTCAGCATTTGCAGTTTCTTGTTTTGAGAGGTACAGCGCCCACTCCAGGACCATGAGAATCCACTTGCCGACCGTCAGCCAGAAGATCAGCCCGGTGCCGATTGCTCCGGATTTCTTAGCCGCGTCATAGATGGCAGCCGCCTCACGTTTGCAGGTTTCACGGACGGTCCCGGGGCGACTTCCTCCGACCGCCTTCAATGCAGGCTCAACGAGTCCGGCAGCATGAATGGTTTTCATGGACTTGCGGACGGTTTCGAAGTGATTGGCCGGCACGTTCGCCTTCATCATGGACCTCTGAACGAGTGCAGCCCAGTTTGCCTGGGGCGTTTCTTCTGGCTTTGGATTCGGAGTTTCCGAATCATCGAAGACAAAGAGCACGTTGGGTTTGAAGGAACTATCGGTTCGCACGAGGATTGCAGGCCGTCCTTCGGTCTCCTGCAACTCGAGACTTCCCACTTCGGCCTGCACTTCGAATCCCTTGAGAGTCACGGTCAGCAGCAGCGATGGCTTGAAGTTCCACACGGCAAAGACTTCCGTCGAGACGGTGACGCTGGGCGGGACATTCAGCACAGCCCCGCCGAGGTCAATCCGGGGTTCGCGGCGGGTGAGCGCCAGGAGGATGCGGTTGATTTCAGCAGGCAGGCTTGCTCTGCGGGTAATCCTGAGCAGTGGTCCCATCGGTGGTGAAGCCAGTCCGGATTCCGATCGTTCCGAGCGAACCAACGCCGAGATCCTGAACGACTGCTGAGCAAAATCTTCGAACAGATTCATCGAATCCTCATTCCCATGAAGTGACTTTGACCATCGAGCACTTTCCGTTGTGACATTGCTTCACGTACCTTGTCACGAGTCGTTTTGGAGTTGATTCAGAACGGCTGGTGTTGCTGGCCAGTTCCTTACCGAGTCGGAAGGCATTGACGTGATCAGCCACCGCCTGACCGGTGTGGTAGCCTTTCAGGATCGATCGAGTGATCAGTTCGCCATTCTTGGTGACTGCGAAGACCGGCAGTGAGGTGATGTCTTCGCCGAACTTAGATTTGAAGTCCCTGAAGTTGATCATCCGCGCGTCGGCATCGGGATCATCTCCGAACGTCCAGCCAGCTGCCTCGAGACTGGGGCGTTGATTCCTGCTCCATCGCTCGCACAAGGTGCAGTGGAATCGATCTGACTGGGTCGAGTCCTGTGGGTCACCAGTGACGCAGAGCAGCTGAAAGACGTCAGGTTTTTCTTCGGGCGGATCATGTTCGCCAACGTTGTTGCCGCACTTCGTGGAGCACTTGCATGGTTTTCCCGAGGCGATGCACTCACACGGGCCGAGACCGTCGCCAGATCTTCCGGTACCTCCACAGGCACAGTCGGTAGCCGGTTCATCCTGATCTTTGTCTGACTCAAGAACAGTCAGGTAGGTCAGTTTCGCACGCGCCAACTCAATCTCTGCATCCGACAACTGCGGATCGTTGATCGCCAGTTGTCCAGACTGGGAACAGCCGGCGACAAAAGTCAAAACGAGCATCCAATACTTCATCACCATACTCCTCGAGAAGACAACGCGTGACAGATCAGTCCAGTGCATCACGCCAATCGATGGCGGTCGTAAGGGTTTTCGAGAGTCAATTGATCAGCCCGGAAAGACTTCACGGTGTTTTCGAACGCCTCTCGCCCCTGCTTGCCAGCCATCGCAACGCCACTCTTGCCGGCCGCGATGAACGGTTCGATCTGGGCCATGAAGTTTCTGGCGGCTGGGCAGCTATCGGTTTGCCAGGTTGGCCAGAGTTCGGTCTGGAAACGGTAAAGGAACTGGCGAACCAGTGCCGGATCTCCCTGAACCTGGGCCGTGTAGCTGAGCAGCCGCACCGTGATATGGTTTGGTGGTTCCGGAGTTGCGGACTTCATGAGAGCTCCCAGCCCAGTCAGAGCCATGAGACCACCGACGAACGTACGTCTTTTCATCCCCGCTCCTTTAGCCGAATTTGCCCCAGTCAATCGTGCCGGGGAAGCCATCGAAATTGCTGGCCACGAGACATTCTGTGGCTGGCCGTTTCAGGTGACGTTTGATGAAGTCATCGAGCGTCACGCACAAGAATCCTTCCGGCCACGGTTCGCCGGTGTCAGGATCGAGCACCTTGCCATGAACGTCACCCCATTGATTCGGGATGGCTACCCACGGCGTTCTCCCCTCCTCGCTGTATCCAGCGATACTCATTTGATGCTGCCAGATGCCGGATGGTCTGTGGAAGCCATCGCGGCCTGGATTCATCGTGTAGCCGCAATCACTGGCGATCGTGATCCCGAAGCGATGGAAGAGAGCATCCCTAACTTGTTCCCATGCCGTGACTGGCGACCATGATTTGATCAGCCGGTCGTCCCCGTGATCGAGATAATCACGGAACGACTGGCCTTCGATCTTCCGGTCATTCCCCCACGCCCGGGTGAGTTGCTTCGTGTAGGCGGGCAGATTCGGAATCTCATCGGGGCTGATGAATCCATAGCGGGCGGCACTTTCCATGACCCACGATCCGAGACTTCCTGCTCCCGATCCCAGCTGATTCTTCCCGATCAGAATGCGACTGGTGGCGTAGTTGAACGTGGAGTAGATGTCCCGGTACCGTTCCGGCTGTCCGTCAGCGATCTCGGCACACATCAGGAACATCATCGCGGCGCGGAGCCCTCTGGCTGTGCAGTCCCCGTCAGGCTGAGGTGGTTTGGTCGAGAACTTCCGGCCGGTGATCTTTTCGTAGATCTTCCAGAGTCGGACACTCTTCCCAGCCCCGCTGGTCTGTTGTCCCGCCAGGAAGAAAGGCTTTGCGAAGGCGGCGGCCATGCGGTCT
>CAIXQV010000240.1 GCA_903921605.1 uncultured Planctomycetaceae bacterium
AAACAAGCTCTACCGTTTGCATTGCCGAAAATCGGCCATCCTCCGCCTTCGCGGCGGCCTTTGCAAATTCAACCGTCATCATCCGCATTCCAGCAGCGATGTTTTTCGCTGCGTTGAACGCATCCGTTGCCGACAAACCATAGTCAGGCCCCGTTGACCCAGTAAATTGAAAAACTCCGGCGGCAGACGATCTGGTGTCTCTGGTCGCTGCATCAGGATTGAATCCGGATTCATTACCTGCAATTGCCACAGCAATCGCAATCTGTGCATTGGTCCAACCCAGATCGCGTGCTTGTCGAACAATTTCAGCAATCACCGCAGCTTTTACTTCGGCGGTTGCATCTCCGCCAATTCTGCTGCGACCAGCCAATCTGCCGGCGTTTTGGTCGATGGGTTCGTTAAATCTAGAAAAATTTGTCATGTGCGTCGCTCTTAGCTGGCTATTTGGGCTCAAAAAGTCGTTTCGAGTTGCTTCTATGTTGGTCTACCCAGTTCTTGGGTAAACCGATTGCGTTTGCAGAAGCAACTGTTCTTTTCCAGGAGTGTCCTCTGGTGTTTAAGAGAATGCGGCCGCCAGCGTCATAAATCCGGAGCCATTCACAATCGACGCAATTCCCACCTGAACTAAATCCGACAACCATGAAATTCCTTGCCCCATTGGAAATGCAAGTCCAATCGAATGCATATGGCGAATACCCCGTCAGGGGTTTGTCTGTCGTCAGTTGTTCGGACCGAATAGCATTCGACCAAAGTTTTTTCTGAACCTCCCCGCCTTTCCAAGTAATTCGCTCGGAAACACGCACGTATGACATGCCGCTAATTTCGATTTCTGGCGTCCCCGGCAAGTAGTATTTTGTGGTCGCCATGAACACCGAATCTCCACACGCAATTGTTGTTCTTGATTCTCGAGGTGGCGGTAAATCTTGCGCAGACGCAACGAGCATTTGCGCCATCCCGAGTCCGATCAAAACAACATGGTGATGGATGCACCTACGTACAAAGCTCAAATGACCACGCTTTCCAAACGGATTCCCGCACAAAGCCAAGCGTTGTAGGTTACTGATAGTAGATTGGATCAAATTGAACATTTCACTCCTCACCCTTCTCGCATTTCCGAAAAAAGATCCACCGATGTCTGTAAGCAAAACTCTTCCGCATTACGTATCCGTTTCGTACGGATAACTCTCTCCCACCAACGCTTTTCGGCCGATTTTCTGCCGACATCGCTTCGCCTTTCTGCATCTCACCCGACTCGATCTCGAGCTGGTCAACAAAAGCAAAGTCTGGTCCAACTCTGCATCACGTGCTGTGTCATCCTGGACGTCAACAAACTCTTGGGCTTAGTCGCCAAGCTTCCCGCTTTGATCGCGCGCCATGATTTGCCGCAGACTGTACAAGGCTCCGTTACCTTCCACTTCAAGCCAGTATTGCTTCGCGATATGCCCTGATCGTTTGGGTTCTCATCGAACACGCTGCCCCCCTTCAATGTCTGCCCCGGCCACGCCGGAGCCTGTTGTTGCATTTCCCGCACTTGCAGTACGCGCCGCACTCTCCGCATCAATTCTCACAATATGGTCCACCTTCAACGTCCTCGGCAGTTGGTGGGCAATGAAGATCATCGTCACCTTGCCCTTCAGCTTGTTCACCGTCGCCGCAAAGCGCTCGCTGGTTTCGCCATCCAGGTTGGAAGTG
>CAIXQV010000241.1 GCA_903921605.1 uncultured Planctomycetaceae bacterium
GTTGATGCGCCCGCAGGCGTTACCCTCAGTACTTTCCCATGCACTCCATCGGTCAGGTATGCATTCTCGCCAAATGAATGTCCGGAGGTCACAACCAGATCATCCTCCCAGCTGCCGCAAGTGATGCCGGTGCCAAGGTTGGATCCCACTGAAGCCGCATCAACTCGCAGTAAGGTCTGACCGCCACAATTGATCACATACAGAAAATCACCGAATGCTGTTCCTGTTCCAAATGACAGGCCTTTTGCCATCGATTTTGGGCCAGTATGAAAAACAGCGGCATCTCCGTTTGGCTTCACGCGATAGATCAGATCGGCGTTCTGGCCGAGATCTGTAGGAGATGACACGAACATATCTCCTCCAAAATTCGCTTGCTTACCTGTTGAATCGAAAGCGATGCGTCCACTTTGCTTTGCCGGAAAGCCTTTCGCGAAGACCTCAACCGTGTTCCGTGCAGTGACGCGCAGCACCGCACCCTGTGAACTACTGTAGATGAAGGGGGTCGTTCCAAATGGCCCTCCCGGCGCCGCTGTGACACCGCGAATGTCCCCGAGCCCTGATGCCCAGGTGTCCAGGACGAATCCCTCAGTCAGATTGTCGCTGATCCTACTATTCAAAAAACGTTCCTTCTCCTCCAAAATTGCTTTGGCGGAAACCAAGTCCTGCCGCCTGACATACTCCTGCGCCGCTAAGTCGAAAACTGGGCCACATCGCGTTTTCGCTGCATTCACCGTCCTTCGGTATTCGCTAACAGCAACAGACATACCTTTGGTCGTTGGTAACTTCGCGGGGTCTGCTTCAAAATCTTTTCGTTCAGCCTGGATCTGTTCAATCAGCCTAATCTTTGCATCAACCTTCAGTCTTCCGTCCGCCTCAATCTTTTGCTGCTGAACATCGAATGCAGCAAGCATTCTGGCCGCAGCAGCATCCATGGCAGCCAAATATTGCTGCTGAGCGTCCGCCAAGGCGGCGTCCACATCCTCTTGGAAGGGCAAAGGATTGGCTGGAGCAGTCGTTGACATCACTACCCAAGCAAGTACGCAGATCAAACCCAAGAAAGTGCATCGTGGCATCTCGACACTCCAGAGGACATTCGGGAAGGTTTCCATCAGTCACCTAAACGGCATTCTGCCGAAGAGTCTGCAAGAAGTCATTTGCGCAAAACACTTCAGACATCCAAACATGGCAACCACCATGGAAGAACTGCGAATGAAATCACTGCCGACAATAACAATGTGAAAATCCCCTGCAGGGGGGTGACGATACCTTCTCAGGGCAGTTTGTCACGCATTTGACTAATCTTTTCTTCTTCGTTTTTTTTCAGATGCGACACGCACTCAATTGGCTCTTCCTACCTCAAAATATTTCGTCTGAAGATCGATTCCGTTTTGGCAGATACATCGAAGTAC
This sequence comes from uncultured Planctomycetaceae bacterium, assembly GCA_903921605.1. The sequence continues at coordinate 1,410 of CAIXQV010000241.1, forward strand.
GCAGGCAGGAATCGGCGACTAGATCGCAACTCCCTGCAGCGGTGCTTCGCCCGCAGTAATCGGAACCAGATCTTCAATCTCCAGATCCTGACCGTGGGTCGTTGCTCAAGTAGTCTCGGACAGCAGCAATAAAAGATTCCACACTATCGGTGAAACGCTTCCCCAAAAGGTATGCCACGGCCCCGCAGATAACTGCTCCTGTGCCCGTGGAAGCCACGACCAGGAACATTGGCGAAATCAGCACATCACCGAATTCACCAAACGCCAGAAGGGCACCGAATACACCTCCAGCAAAGGCGCCGAGGAATACACCAACCCATGCGTCTGCGAAGCGGTAGTCTCGATCTGGCTTCAAGGTATCGTCTCCTCCGGGCAATCCCATGTGTCACGGATCTTTGGGGCGTCCAGCAACACGTGATCGGCGTCGATCATTGCATCAAGCGACGCTCCGCAAGATTTCCAACAGCCAGATCGCCATCTTCAATCATCGCCTTCCGGACTGAAGCTGGCAACTCTTCACACCGAGCAATCAACTCACGAATCTCAGACCAGTTTGCACCGCTTTGGATATTGAATGCACCGGATTCTGCACCGCATTCGAAAAGCAGGCCGTTTTCCCCGTATTTTCAGTGGGCAATCGAGTCCCTCCGCGACTCAACCGGGCTTTTCATCGCTCGCAGGCGGAACTTTGCAGGCTCCCCGGCCACAGGCTCCCCGGCCACAGGCTCCCCGGCCACAGGCTCGCCGCTTAAGGCTAAAGACGACAAGCGAACGCCGACAGGCATCACTGATGCTGCCTCGGGGCTTTCTGTTCCAGGTTGAAGGCGACAGGCTAGCCCCGAAGGGCGCTGAAGATCTTTGATGCCGACAGCCAGGACACTAATCAATGACCGCGTTCAAGCTGAGTTAGCGAACCCATGACGCGACCGAGTGTCATGGGTCTCCGATGACATCAAACCGGCGAAATGAGATTTCCTAAAGTCAGTACTCACATCAAACGCAGTGGATTTCTTGCCCCCACTTACCCCCACTTCGGGGTAAAAGTGGGTGAAAATCAATGCAATTGAATAGGCTCAATTGCAATACCCGAAATGGTCGAATAGACTTTGGAAAGCTGGTAATCAGCGTTCAAAAGTGTCGCACGCGCAAGTGGCGAAATCGGCAGACGCGCTAGCTTCAGGATGAAGCGTGTCACCGAGGCCTGCGACAGGGTCGCGGCGGTCGCAAAACGACGAAAAACACAGTCTTTTCCAACTGTTTTGGAAACCTATTCCCTCGGAATAGTGAAGACACCGAACGCTTTACCCCCACTTCTCTGAATTTGAAGTGGGGAAAACAGCTTTCGAAGGACTTCACTTTCGGGAGTGGGTTTGATGGCACGCAAGCCGGTTTACGGATGCCACAAGGGGTTGGCAAGAACCACTGTCAGTGGTAAGCGGATCTACCTGGGCGAATATGGTTCGCCGGAGTCTAAAGCCGCATTTGAAAAGATCTCTGCCGACTGGGAATCTGCTCATGCTGAACGCAGACCGACAGTCAACATCGAACTGACCTTGTCTCGTTTGGCCGTGATGTTTCTGAAGTTCGCAGAGGCTGAATACGTTCGAGATGGAAAACCAACCGGCGAGATTCACAACTTCCGAATGGCGTTGCGAAACTTGAACCATGGTTTTCACGGCGTCCGGGTGATCGACTTCGGGCCAAAGAAACTGAAACAACTGCAGAGCCAGCTGGTGGCCGCGGGTTACAGTCAGAACACGATCAACGGGCAGATTCGGCGAATTAAACAGGTCATCGAATGGGGAGTCAGCGAAGAACTGGTTCCCTGCGTCGTCTCACAATCCCTGAGCAGTGTGAAGGGGCTGAGATCTGGCAAGACCGCCGCAAGAGGCCCTGAGCCGAAGGGGCCGGTCTCCGAAGCCCACGTCAACGCCATCAAACCACTTGTGACTGGGCCGATGTGGGGGCTCATTCAGTTCATGCTGCTGACCGGCTGCCGACCGTCTGAAGCCCTGTCGCTGCGTTGGTCGGGTATCGAGACGTCCAAAGCCGTCTGGACCTACATTCCTCAGCGGCACAAGACATCATGGCGCGGCAAACCACGCGTGATTGTGATCGGTCCCCAGGGTCAGCAGTTGCTGAATTCGTTCCGGGAGATGAGCCGATCCGACTTCGTTTTCGATCCGCAGGTGGGCTATGACGAATACGTCAGGCTGACTCATGGAGAGAATGCCCGGACTCGTAAGGTTGGCGACTGCTACACGCGACACTCCTTGAATTCGGCAATCGCCAACGCCTGCGACCGAGCGGGCATTCCTCGCTGGTCCGCCGGGCAGCTTCGCAAGACCAGAGCAACTCAGGCCCGCCGGGACGGGGATCTGGAGACCGCACAGCAGATTCTCGGGCACTCCAGCAAAACCACAACAGAGAAGCACTACGCGAACGTGGATCTGTCCCGAGCCGAAGCGAACGCCCTGCAGTTTGGCTGATGCGGGGTAGATTGATTGACGGCAACTCTAAAGGGCCAGGCTGCTGCCGGGAGATCATTCCCGAAAGCAACTGGCCCTTTTTTCGTTTTGGCCTCCCAGTGGTCCTCGATGTGTTGTTGGATAAGACGGCGGTTTTGCAGCGTGATTCCGTCTCCCGCCTTGGTTTGTTGCGGAGCATATTCACTCTGTGGCTGCATCGCGTCGTTTGGCAATGGAGGCCGGAGAACCGGCCAGGACATTTGAGGGCTGACAGCTTGAGTGGGCCGGGCCGATGCCAGCAGAAGAACAGGCCCAGCAGGGCGAGGTATTCTGCAGCAGTGCCAGCGGAAGAAGATGGCTGGCAATTGTGACGATGCGTAAAGGACCGATATACTTGACCCAGCAGGGATAGGCTGATCCCCGAAAAGCGGTTCCCGAAAGCCGCCTTCCCTGCATGTTCTTCACTTTCGGATGGACGACGTTCGGGAGTCTGATTTCATGAAGATCATGCGGGCTTGGCAGGTGCATACAGACGGAACGCTGCGATTGGGAGACGTTGGCTGGAGCCTTGAGGCAGGTGACACATGGGGGATCTGTCGCGACGCTAAACCAAGTCCCACCAGCGAAAAAAGCTGGCTCTATGAATTCGGCAAATTGATCGGAGCAGCTGCAAAGGTTGATGAGTGTATTTCTGATCCACGATGCCGCAGGCATCTCGGAGAAGAAGGACGCTGTCCAATCAAGTCTATGTTGGGCTGGACCGTTCGCTCTCGCCGAATAATAGGCGAGATCGCTCAACCACTAAAGATGGCAAGAATTCAACTCCCAACCCCGCCAGAATTCAAGGGGACAATTGGTCAACCTTTTTGTGAACTCGCAATTCAGCTTGTGGAGAAAAGATGCCTCTGGCTGAAGCGTAGCTTTGTTGCGCACTCAAAAGAATCGGTTCGACTACCGATCGACGATAGGGTTGCAGATGAAGCTGCAAAAATTGTTGCACACTGGGATGAAGTGCTGAAGCTTTGGAAGTTTCCCGCAATCAACGTTGAAGAGTGGATGCGATTGATTGAACTGGAGCTTTCCACATGTCATTGGCCAGATGGCCCGATTGGCAACTCGAAACCTCGAACGGAGTTGGTGACGGTTAATGAAATCCAGCAGAAACTTGCGAAAAAAGGTGTGGAAATATCCGTAAAGAGGCTGAACAACAAACACAAGAAAGCATGGGGTGACCGCGACGGCAAAAAGGGCAGTGCCTTTACCTTTGACTGGCGAAGGATTCGAAACAGGGTTCAAGAACAGTTCGATGTTGTGTTCGAGGACTGATCTCTTCCCGTTTCGTCCCGTCCGTCCCTTCTTGTCCCGCAGCCATCCATACTTCTCGACCACCGCAGAATCTTTCCTACTCTCAGTGCAACAAACGCAGCCCATTCCGGGCCACGTAACTGATTGCAAGTGAGAGTTTTTATGCGCAACGCTGAATTGACTGACGCCTTGATTCCTTTGAATCAGGCCATCCGGGAAGAAGTCCCCGGCGAAAAAAATCCATCCACCGCACATCGCTGGATCACGCGAGGTTTGGCTGGACTGAATGGCGAACGAATCCGTCTCCAAGTCTGGTACGCTGGTCGGCAACCATGCACGACCAGAGCCGCTGTCCGGCAGTTTTTGGACGAAGTGACCAAAGCTCGTCTCGGACGCATGGAACTTACGCAGCAACGTTGCGGCGATGTCTCCGACGCGGAACTTGCAGCCGTCGGCCTGCTCAGCAGACGACGCTGATCGCCTGATGGCTTCCGTCTCGCATCCCAGCGCGATCCAATCAAAAACGCCTGCCGCTACGAACGGTCAGGCGTCTGAATTCTTTCCCCAAAC
>CAIXQV010000242.1 GCA_903921605.1 uncultured Planctomycetaceae bacterium
ATGGCCCATTCTCCGATCCTCGAACTGGTCAAAGGCCTGAAGCTAACATCGATTCTGGCCACTCCTGCTCCAACCGGTGGTGAAGACGCGGCCTCATCATTCGCCGAGATGCTTGATGGTGGGGATGCGATGAATGAGAAGGAACCCGCTCCGGTCAAGACGCCGAGCGAAGCGATCGCGGAGATTGAAGAGCCTGCCTTCGATGAGACGGAAGTCGGCAGCGAAGTGGAAGCAGTAGAGCCTGAAGTGGCTGCAGCGGAAGTTGTCGCTGAAGAAGAAGTGGGCGAACTGACGGACGCTCCGCTGTTCAATCCAGCCGCCGCCGGTAAGAAGAAAAGCCGAGGTGCAGACGTTGTCTCCGCGACCACCGAGTCCGGTCCCGAGATCACGATTGTCATCGATGACAAGAAGCCTGGTTCACAAAAGCGAGTGATCGTGATTCCTCGGGCCAGTGCGTATATGCTGGAACTGCTGACTGGTGAGTCTGACGATTCAACGCCACGAGCAGCAACCGCGGCAGTTCGCCCATCGACAGAGGCCACTTCGAAGCGTACAGCGGCGAAGTCCGGCAAATCAAGAACGTCAGCTCGGTCGCTATTGCAGTCACCGTAGTTCTGTGAGTTTGCACGCGTAGGTTGGACATTCTTGTCCAACCTTTTATTGTGGTTAAGGTCGCAACGGGCAGGAATGCCCATCGTACCTGATGTCGCAGTCAGTCAAGCATTTGCACAAAATCGCCATGTGGACCTTTCAGACCGATTGAGCGAACCGGTGCACTGACGGTAATCTTATCGAGCCCACACGTCTCTTTTTGTGAGCTCCCCCCGATGCATCCTCTGCACTTCGACCTGCCGTCCCCGACTGAAGCCACTCGCCGCATGTTCCTGAGCACTCACGCCGGGCATGTGGGACTTCTGGCTCTCGCTTCGATGCTAGCCCAGCAGCAATCAGGCAAAGCGAGTGAATCGACGTCGGTCGCGCCCGATGTGGCGCCAAAGGCAAAGTCGGTGATCTGCCTGTTTCAAAACGGCGGCCCGAGCCAGATGGATCTGTTCGACCCCAAACCGGAGCTACAAAAGTGGCACGGTCAGCCCTATCCGGCTGGCGATCTGGAAACTCACTTCGATAAGCAAAAGGGCAACGTTCTGGGTTCACCGTACAAGTTTCGGAAGTACGGCGAATCGGGTATGGAACTGTGCGAATTGTTGCCTCATACCGGATCGATTGCCGACGAGATCACTCTGATTCGCTCGATGAAGACGGGTTCTGTCGATCATGAAGCCGCCCTGAGAATGATTCATTCGGGTCGACTCTTTGCCGGGATGCCGTCGTTTGGTTCGTGGATCTCTTATGCTTTAGGGACAGAGAATCGCGATCTTCCATCGTTCGTGGTGTTATCGGATCCCGGCGGGCTGCCGATCGATGGTGAGAAGAACTGGAGTTCCGGATGGTTGCCAGCGGTTTATCAGGGCACAGTCTTTCGCTCAGGTTCATCACCCGTGCTGAATCTGCAAAGTCCGGAAGGCGTCACTGCGGCCGTGCGTCGCAATCAGCTGGATTATCTTGGGAAGCTGAATCGTCGACACGCCTCGCGATATCCGGAGAACTCAGAACTCACGGCTCGCATCGCCAACTTCGAAACAGCTGCGCGGATGCAGACGTCGGTTCCCGAGCTGCTGGATTTGTCGGGTGAGACGAAGGAAACGCGAGAACTCTACGGGCTTGATACTCCAGCCATCGAAGAATACGGAGCCCGCTGCCTGACCGCTCGCAAGCTTATCGAGCAAGGCGTGCGATTTGTCGGGGTCTACATGAGCGGTCAGCCATGGGATACTCATAGTCGCAATGCCGAAAGTCTTAAAGGCTTGTGTGCTCGCACCGATCAGCCCTCGGCCGCATTGGTGAAAGATTTGAAGCAGCGAGGACTTCTCGATTCCACCATCGTGATCTGGACCGGTGAATTCGGACGCCTGCCGATTTCTCAAGGCCCCGATGGACGCGACCATAACCGACATGCCTTTTCATCGTGGATCGCCGGCGGTGGTTTCAAGCGAGGCTGCGTCTACGGTGCGACGGATCCGTTTGGTTATGCATCCGTTGAAAATATCGTCAACGTTCACGATCTGCACGCGACGATGCTGGCGTCATTGGGGCTCGATCATACTCGCTTAGCCGTGCCTTACGATGGCCGCGATACGAGTCTGACTGATGCTGAAGTGACGCATGCCAAGGTGGTCCATGATCTGCTGGCATAAAGCGTGACAGCGCGAGCACACAGTGGATTTATTGTAGGGTGGGACCAGCGGGGCGCCGGCCCACCATGTGGAATACGTCCAATTGGTGGGCCGGCGTTCGCTAACGCTCACTTGTCCCACCCTACGTCTTCTGTAGATTCACAGCCGCAGAGCGAAACCGAGACTACTGAATCAACATGCCAACTACGCCCCAGCCATGATTGTCGCGATGAGGCGTTCGCGAACCTGTTTTGGATCCGCGCCGCCGACTTGTTTCATGATCATGCCGATCAACGGACCAATCGCGTTTTGCTTGCCAGCTCGGAAATCGCTGGCGGCTTCTGGCTTTGATGCGAGGGCCGCCGCAATTGCCGTGTCCATGGCACCGGTGTCGCGAACAATCTCCAGCTTGCGTTCTGTGATGAGACGGTCAACATCGGCTGGCTCGATGGCCTTTTCTTCGGCCGCATCAGATCGCAATGCTGCGTAGACTTCGCGAGCACTCTTCGTGGTGATGCGTTCGGTCTGGATACACTTCAGAAGCGTGCCCAGAATCTCGGCTGTAACCGCGAATTCATGGATCGTTACCCCGTCGGCGTTCAGATCTCGCAGGATGTCCTGAGTCACCCAGTTGGCGGCTAGTTTTCCGTCACCGCACAGTTGACTGACCTGTTCAAACCATGCTGTCAGAGCCGGGCCCTGAGACAGAAGAACATTGGTGTCGTACTCCGTGAGTCCCAGCACATTGCGGAATCGCTCGCGTCGAGCCGCCGGTGTCTCTGGCAAGGAACTTCGAATCTTCTCGATCTGCTCCACAGTGGTCGTTACCGGTAACAGGTCCGGATCAGGGAAGTAGCGATAGTCCGAAGATTCTTCTTTCTCACGCTGACCGAATGTTTCATTGCGATCGGCATCCCATCCACGAGTCTGCTTCGGGACTTCGCCAATCTTCTGTCCGGTCTTCAGCCATTGCTTCCACTGACGGCGAGTTTCATACTCGACGGCCAGTTCCACATTGCGGAAGCTGTTCATGTTCTTGAGCTCTACGATCGGAGTCGCCGTACGAGTGCCATCCGCATTGTGCACATGGAGATTTACATTCGCATCGCAACGCAGGCTGCCTTCCTGCATGTTGCAGTCGGAGACGCCAATAAACAGCAACAGTGATCGCAGATCTTCAAGATATCGCCTGGCCTCCGAAGCTGTCCGTAAGTCCGGTTCGCTGACGATTTCCAGCAATGGCGTTCCGGTTCGATTCAGGTCTACTCGACTATCCGCTCCGCGACCGGATTCGTCATGAACATTCTTGCCGGCATCTTCTTCCAGATGAGCACGAGTGATCCGAATGCGGCGAGGTGGCTCGGCCGGATCGTCAGCCGCGATCTCCAGCCAGCCTTTGGAACTGAACGGCAGGTCGTACTGGCTGATCTGATACGCTTTGGGAAGGTCTGGGTAATAGTACTGCTTTCGATCCCAACGGGTGTACCGAGCGATCTCGCAGTTCAACGCCAGAGCCGTCTGGACAGACAAATCAAAGGCCTTGCGATTCATTACCGGCAAAGACCCAGGCAGTCCCAGACAGACCGGACATGTCTGAGTATTGGGGTCATCGGGCCGGAACGCCGTGGAGCATCCGCAGAACAGCTTGGATTCGGTACGAAGCTGGACGTGAACCTCAAGTCCAATAACAACGGTGTATTCAGGGGTGGTCATAGTGACGGATCAGATTGCCTGGGCTGGTAAAGTTTCGTTCGCGGGAAGTGTAATGCTGGCCGGACTTTTGTCACAATCTTACGACACCCGCAAACCGAGTGTTTTCGTCTACTTCCCTCTGTTGAACCTTATTTCGTTTAACGGTAAGCCGCAGCCGTCGGTAACTCGTCTCGTCTGTGACTCTGGCTTGCTGTTGAATCAGGTGTTGAGCGGCCTCGTTGAACGGCGAGCCGCAGGCGGAGGCGAATTCGGGCACCGACGCCTCCGGCTTGCCGTTAAAAGATCACATCAAAATCCAGCTTGCGACCTTCGTTCAAGACAAATGCTTTCTGCCTTCCGGAGATCTGTCGATGAGTTTCAAAACGAGAATTCGATCAGGCAACATGGCTATCTGGATTGTCTGTGAATTAATGGTTTGGGCTTTGTCCGGCGGAGCCAGTTTTGCAAACGAGTTCCCTGATGTGATTCTGCACGACGCGAAGATTGTGACCGTCAATTCGGGCTTTGAGATTGCTCAGGCGATTGCTCTGAAAGGCGAGCGTATCCAGGCCGTCGGCAGCAACGACGACATTCTGAAACTTGCGGGTCCGGATACAAAACAGATTTCGCTGGGCGGAAAGACAGTGCTGCCCGGGCTTATCGATTCGCACGTTCATGCGACCGGTGCAGCCGTCTATGAGTTTGACCATGAGATCCCACCTCTGGAAACGATCGACGACGTTTTGAAATATGTCCAGAAGCGCGCTGAGATCCTGGAAGACGGCCAGTGGATCATCATGAACCAGGTCTTCATCACCCGTCTGCGCGACCAGCGGTTTCCCAATCGCCAGGAACTTGATTCCGTCGCGCCGAGCAATCCGGTTTACTTTCGCACTGGACCTGACGCCGCTTTGAATTCCATGGCGTTGAAGTTGAATGGCATCGATAAGGATTTCAAGATCACGGACGGCTTGCCTGGAAAGATCGAGATGGATCCTACCACGGGCGAGCCAACAGGAGTCATCCGAGCGGCTGGTCGATTCATCAAGACGGAGTCATCAGAGAAATCGCCGAGCCAGGAAGAACGGATGGCTCAACTGGAGAAACTTCTTCAGGACTACAACTCCGTCGGCATCACCAGCATCGTCCAACGCAGTGCGGGTGAGTCTGACGTGACGATGTTTCAAACGTTGAAGGATCAGGGTAAACTGACCTGCCGGACTTTCCTGTGCTGGGGTGTGAGTCCAGACGGCGAATGGTCCAAAGTCGCAGAGCAAATCCAAAAGGCCGCTGACCATCCGGCTCATGTTTACGACAATCTGCTGTGGCTGCGAGGAGTCAAAGTGTTCCTGGACGGCGGCATGTTGACTGGCAGTGCGTGGATGCAAAAGCCATGGGGTGTCAGCACGATTTATTCGATCACCGACCCGGAGTATCGCGGCGTGCTGAATATTCAGCCGGATCGCATGTATGAAATCGCTAAACACTGTCTGGAGCGAGATCTGCAGATTACAGCACATTCTGTCGGTGACGGTGCGGTGAAGGCGTTGGTGGAGACTTACGAGCGAGTCAACAACGACTTCCCGGTGCGAGACAAACGCCCGTGCATTACTCATTGTAATTTCATGAGCGAAGAATCCATCCTGAAGATGAAAGCACTGGGAATCGTCGCCGATATTCAGCCGATCTGGCTGCATCTGGATGGTCGAACTTTGCTGAAGCAATTCGGCGAGGAACGAACCAGTTTCTTCCAGCCATACAAGACACTCTTTGAGCAGGGTGTTGTTGTCGGAGGCGGCTCAGATCACATGCAGCGTATCGGCAGTCTGCGTTCGGTGAATCCTTACAATCCGTTTCTGGGACTCTGGACCACGCTGACTCGGCAGCCACGCTGGAGCGATTCACCACTGCATCCCGAACAGATTATTACTCGCGAGCAGGCCGTGAGATTTTACACAATCAACAATGCCTGGCTGACATTTGAGGAGAAAGAAAAAGGATCGCTCGAGGCGGGCAAGCTGGCCGACCTGGTTGTCATCGATCGCGATATTCTGACTTGTCCCGTTGAGGAAGTCCGAGCAATCACGGTCGAACAAACATGGCTCGGCGGCAAAGTGGTGTATGAGAAAAAGTAAGTAGCCGTCTCGCTCCGCCGAGACGAGCATTAAAAGTTGGCTCGCAGTTGTTAGTTCACGCGTCGTAATGTCCTATCGCTTTTCGGCACAGCAATCTTGTTCACATGCACGCAATAAGACCTCGTCTCGACCGAGCGAGACGGCGACTTTGTTCGTGTGAGCAGTTTGTCAGTGTGTCCAGAAGTCGGCGGGCAACATGGAGCGAAAGCCCTCGGGCTTGATCGCCATCACGGAACAGGACAATTCCGGCAGCAGACGCTCGACGGTGCTGCCGGGCAATAGTCCGGAGACCCCGGTCTTTGAAGACGTTCCCAGCACGACGAGATCCGCGTTGACTTCCTTAACCGCATCAAGAATGCACTGGTCGGAACTTCCTGATTTGATATGCACTTTGACGCCAAACGGAAGTGTTCGATAATCGGTGCTCGCTAACTGTTGCTGGACGACCGCTTCGGCCTGCTGCAAAACTTCGGGCGTCGCAGTGCCGCCTTCAATGGCATGCACGATATGCAGTCGAGCATCCAGGGATTTGGCCAAATTGACAGCGGTGACGATTACATCCGCACCAACGCTGCCGCCGTCGGTGGCGGCAATGATGTCCGTGGAGTCGTTGTCATCTTCACGAGGTTTCACGAGCCAAACAGTGCCCGGAGCAAGTCGCAGCAGTTTCAGGCCAGTGCTTCCAAACACAACACGGCGAACAGTGCCTTCGTCACGAGTTCCGCAGATCAGCATGCTATCAGGACGATTTCCGGCACTGCGGATGAGCTCTTCCCATGCGCTGCCTCGCATGATTTTGATTTCGGCGTTTGTCACGGTTGCTAAGTTCAAGAACGTTCCACGCAGGTCCTCGAGCAGGGATTCCGCTTCCGCATGATCAGCCTGGGCTGTTCGCTCGGCATCTTCCGACGAGCGGAACCATCCACTGGCTGCCGGCGGCAATACGGTTACGAGTGTCAGCGGCAGCCGGGATGACGCGGCCGCCTGATAGGCATGCAGGACAGCCATCCGGCTGGGGCCGCAAAGATTCTTCGCGTTCCACGGACGGCTCTTCGGCATCTCAACGCCAACAACGATTCGGCGAGAAAAGGACATCTGTGTTTCCTGCTGAGCTGAATCTACAGTTCTGCCAGCGGTCCAACTCCGACGGTTGTCGTCATCGCCAGTGGATACTGATCCAGCACTTTCCTGATCTCATCCAGAGTCACAGAGCGCACGGACTTCAGATCATCGGAGATGGATCGATAGTCCTGCCGATACATCCAGTTACCGCCCAGAGACGAAAGCCTCCCCATCGGTCGCTCGCCTCGCAGCACGACTCGTGAAGCCACTTTATTGCGAGCCTGCTCCAGTTCATCGGCCGTGATTCCATTGGTGTTCACTTCTGCAAAGACCTTGCGGAAGCGTTCGAGATTTTCGGCAACCTGTTCGGGCGAGCAACTGAGATAGCTCATCCACGACCCTGCTCCGTCGTATTCGCTGTAGCTCAAGTCGGCCGCTTCGGCATGACCGGGATCGACCAGTTCCCAGAACAGCCGGCTTCCGGAATCATCGCCGATCACCACGGACAGCAGTTCGGCTGCGAACCGCAGTTCATCTCGCGAATCCGGGCCAACTCCCATCTCCATGATATGCTGCTGCAAACTGCTTTCGCGGACGATCAGGCGACTATTCCTTTGAGCTTCGACGGGCGGCAGCAGTCTCGCAGGCTGTCCCTGCGGAATTCGGCTGCAATACTTTTCAGCCAGAGCCACAGCGTCCTCGAAGCGACAATTGCCAGCGATCGCCAGTGTAATATTGCCCGTGTGATAACGACTGCGATGATAAGCCTGCATCTGATCGGCCGTCAGCGCAGTGATGCTGGCCTGACTGCCCAGAATGCTCTGGCCCAGTGGATGTCCGGCGAAGTGAGTCGCCATGATGTGATCGTAGCATGTGAACGAAGGTTGATCTTCGTACATGCTGATCTCTTCCAGAATGACGTTCTTCTCCATGTCAAAGTCTTCACGACGCAAAGACGGCTGCATCAGCGAAGACAGCAGGTCCAATGCACGCTCCAGATACTCCGGGAGCACTGCCGCATAGTACATCGTGACTTCTTCACTAGTCGATGCGTTGTACTTGGCACCGATTTCGTCAAACACGCGATTGATGTCGTCGGCCGAGAACTTGTCGTCGCCCTTGAATGCCATATGCTCAAGAAAATGGCTGACTCCGGAAACCTCACTGGTTTCGTCTCGCGATCCTGTGCGAACGAAGAATCCTGCCGCCACACTGTATACGGCCGGGTTGGTTTCCGCGATCAATGTCAGACCGTTGGACAATGTGCACTGCTGAAACTTCATATTCAATTGCGGCTTCTGTTGAATCGATCAAAGAGCTTTTAAAAATTGCAGGTTGGACATTCCTGTCCGACTTGAGTTCTATAGTGACGTGACACAAGCTGGATCCAGACTCTGTGGCCCCAGCGTCACCAGAACCATTGATTTTGGAGTATACTCCACAGCAAACTCCCGAACCTGCTCCGTCGTCAGAGCGTTAATTCGAGCATTGATTTCATCCAGCGTGACGACTCGATTCAAATGATAAATATCTCTGGCCAATGAGGAAGCTCGCGACGTCGTGGATTCCTGCTGCATAATCAGAGAACTCTTGGCCCGTGCCTTACATCGCTGCAGCTCATCGTCCGTAATTCCTTCGTGCAGACGCAGGATTTCGGCCACGGTCACGTCCAGCGTTTCCTGAGCACGTTCAGGGGTTGTGCCAGCATACGCGAAAACGCGTCCTTCATCCCGCAGGGTGCTGAGCGACGCAGAGATCGCGTAACACAACCCTCGCTTTTCACGCACTTCCGTGAACAGGCGAGAACTCATGCCGCCACTGAGAAGGCTGATTGCCGCCCAGGCCTCGTAATAGCGTTCGTGGCAATACGGGATCGTGTCCCACGCGAGACCAATGTGCGTTTGGGCAGAGTCGTGTTCGATGTGGAACGGTGACTGCGGAAGTCTACCTCGCTCGGGTTCCGAAGACGGACACGATTTCCATGATCCAAACGCGGCTTCAACCGCGTCCCGAATCTGGCCCGGATCGATGTTGCCCGCGATCCCCAGAATGGCTTCATCCGGAGCCATGTTCTGGGCATAGTGATTGCGGATATCTTCGATGGAGATATTCTCCAGATGGTCCAGTTCGCCCTCCGCCGCACTGCCCCATGGAGCCGCATAGCTGTATTCTCGAAGCATTTTCCCAAGGCGTTGTCGAGGCTCATCTTCCATCGACATCAAACTTTGTTCGACCAGATCCCGAGCTGGTTCAAAGTCGTCCTCAGCCAGATGCGGCTGAGTCACCATGCGACCAATATACGGCAGTGCATCGCATAGTCGATCAGCCGTTGTGGCACCAGTAAAATTAATGTGAGCACTTCCCACATGCACCCCGCGCTGGAGCCCCAGATTGTCCATCGCAGCGCAGAGTTCACGAGCTGACAGGCCGCCGGCCCCGCGAGAAAACATTTCCGTCAGGATCGCGGCGGTTCCGCACTTGTTCTCCGGGTCACGCACTCCACCCGATGGGACAAGCAAAGTCATGGCTGCGGACTGCACGTCCTGCATCGGTTCGACGATTACCAGCAGGCCATTCGCCAGACGAAAACTGTTAATAGGTTGCGACATCGAGTGCGTAAAACTTGAAAGAGTTGATAAGGTCTATGGTTAAATCGACTGCCAATTACTTGGCAACAGGCAGATTGAAGTCTCCACCAACATTTCGCCATATCGCGTGAACATGGTTGGCTTCGTTCTGAGTATTGTTGTACTCAACGATAAACGTGGCCCCCTGAATCACATAGTGGTGTCGCTTATTGACTTCTGATTCTCCCCACCAGGCCATACGGATGTTGTCCATGCCGGATTTGTCAATCGCCTTCATGCGGTCGCGAACAACCTGAACAGGCATCGCAGAGAGATATTCGCCCAGCAGATCCCGCAGCATCTTCTGCTGGTCAGGGGACATCTCACTGTAACTCAGCCCGACAGCAGCTTCAACAACCGCCTGAGGAGCCCCGGCGCCGCGAATATCGTCCGGGGCGGTTTCAGAGATCCACATTTTCTTCTTTTGCTCGTCGTTACACGCCTTCAAAATTTGTCGTGCGATATCTTCGCGACCAGACAGAATTCGCAACTGTCGACCTGGACCTGCGTCAATCAAAGCAGGATTGGCACCGAACATTTCCGGGGTGCTGCTCACAACGACGCCATCCTGAACACTGAAGTTCAGAGACAGATGGTGACCTTCAAATCTCCATCCCCATAGCCCTGTTGGTCCTGGAGTTCCGAAGATGGTGATATGGTACTTGTGAGGATGTCGGCGATTGCGGCGGTAGTCTTCTTCACCGGCTTCGAACAGATAAAGCACTTCCTCGAGACTGCGAACCTGAAGAACCTTGGCATGTCCTGCGGCAGACAGTCCGACTTTGACCAGATCTTCGGCAACCTTCTTTGGTTCGCCGTTCAGGTCCCACAACACGATGCCGTTCCGGTCCTTTGGAATGAAGTGCCAGTTGACTCGTTCGGGATCGTCATACTTGTACATCAGCTTTTGCTTCTGATCGGCTGGCAGGACATCGATCAGCTTCTGAGCCGCCACTGCCATACTCAAGCCGGGCTTGTCGCTGCCATCGTCTGCGATGACCAGCGAAGAGCCCAATGAGATTCCCAGAGACAACAAGCTTAAGGCACAACAAAGAAACCGAGCTAACATGGGCAGGATTCCGTGGGGGGAAGGTTGAAGAGTGAGATGAGGATTAAGATCTGAGTCGGACTGGCCGTCAAACACAGTGTGGAGATTCGATAGTCTGGGGACTCAGTAGATTTTGATCTGTTTCGCGCAGGGGTGGTGTCAATTAACCGGGTGGCCACGCGAGATCTCGCCCGCCCATAATGTGGATGTGCAGATGGAAGACCGTTTGGCCGCCATGAGGTCCCGTGTTGACGACCGTTCGATAACCGCCGTCCAGACCCAGCATTGCGGCAATTTTTGGGACGGTCAGCAACAGGTGACCGCATAACTCCGCATCGTCTTCGGTCAGCTCGTTTAAAGACGCGATAGGCTTCTTCGGAATCAGCAGGACGTGCACGGGAGCCTGAGGATTCACGTCGCGAAAAGCGAGGCAATGACTGTCTTCATAGACAATATCAGCCGGGATCTCACGCTGAATAATTTTCAGGAAAATCGTCACTCAATTCCTCACTGCTGTCCGCGATTCCGCCATCTTAAACTCGAATTCAGCAGCACAATTTCGCTGCCGATCCCGGTCTCCCCTGATTTCCAGGCGAGAAGGTATCAGGAATTGCCGGAAACACCAGCGATCCGTATCGCCTCGCGCGCTCCAACGCTCGCGGCTCCCCCAGCGATTCTACGGGACCAGCTTGCCCGAATTTTGGTCGATCGCACGTTGCCAGCGACGGATAGCATCGCGGCGACGTGACGAATCGGCGTCCGGATGAAATCCCTTACGGTCCTTTGTGATTTGCTCCATGCGATAGATTGCCAAAGTCCTGGCCACAGGTCGTTCGCTTTCCAGCATCGCCATCAGGTCCACAACGACGGTCGGATCAGCGGCCTGAGAATTAGTCAGGCCTTTGAGCAACTGCACGATCGGCTCTGCATCGGCTTTCGGAATACGAGTCTCCAAACCCAGTCGCACGGCTTTTCGTCCGGCTGAAGAACTATTCATGATCGCAGTCAAGCCATCAATGGCCGCACGATGAATCGATTCATCCCTCATGCCAAACAATACGGATAAGAGTCGATCTGTATCATGCGTCAGCGACAATACCTGGACTGCAAGGACTCCATACTGCGGATTCCGTTCGTCCAGCAGTGGCAGAACACTGTCGCCCGGTTCAGTGTTGTTGGACAACAGTTCCAGCAAACGAAGATTCTGCTTGCTGACTTCCGGCAAAGGCTCCGATGACGAATCAAAGTACCATGCTGGCAACGCAGAAACGGCTTCACCGTTGTCGATCATTACGGTCGATGAATCCTTGAGCCCCGCCACTGACCAGATCGCACGCTGATTCTGTTTCAATTCATCAGCTTCAGTTTGCTCCGGACTTTGCATCAACACAAAGCCTTCCAGCACTGTCATTTCTACCTGCAGGTCAGAATCAATCTGCAGAAAAGTGCCGGCTGTCTCGTTTGCTGTCTCATCAATGGTCGGCAATGAATCCTGCAAGACTGGCATGACGGGCGTCACCTCCAAAGCGACACGAGTTTCCGCAGATCCCAGAGTCAGGCGAGTCGTCGTCTGGCCAACTCCGAGATTAAACTCCGGGCGAATCTCGTCATTCCATGCGACGGCCGGGTTGGCCGACAGCTTTAATCGCCCGGACAAAAGATCTAATCCACCTGATGCACCGCGCTGCATTCGCACGAGGCAGGGGCCAAGCAATTCCGCAACATAGCCCTTGGCTCCGGTCGTCACGACCAATGGAAATCGCTCAGTAACACCAAACCAGCCTGGTCCGATGATCGGAGCGCAATTTACATTGTTCGGAGCATTCTCCACGGCATCTCCACCGGGGATTCTAATAAACGACTGCCAGCGCCCCATCAGCTCTTCTCGCACTAACAGGCTGCGACTGTCAACCTGCAGATAGTAGGAAACAGGAACTTCTGGCTCGGTCTCGATCGGCACTTCAATCGGATTTGAATTTGCAGGAGGCGTACTCGTTGAAGTTGAAGAAGCATTGGCTGGCGTCGTTTCAGCCATTGGTTTTTCTGTCGATGGAGGATTGGCTGAGCCCCCAGGATTGTCGGTGGTTGCCACCACCGCGTTGGGCTTTTTCGAGCTGACATCTCCCGAGTTCGCAGCGCCGTTCACCTGCGCAGCATCGTTTACCGCAGGCTGATTGTCGTTCTTTGCAAGGTCCACATTGCCAGCTTTGTCATCCGCCGCCGCAACCTGATCGGGCTTCGCAGGCTCATTCGCATCTGCAGCATCTGCGATTTTTCCGTCTGCCGCTTTTGCATCCGCAGCAGCGACCTCTTGCTGAGCCACTGGTTGAGACTTCTTCGGTCCAAACAATGTTGAATCGGAGATCAGAACGGCCAGCCAGATTAATCCCAATACCCCCGCTACAATGACTGGAATTCGTTTGGACGAAGTCTTCTGCACCGTCAACGGCTTCCATGCACTCGCGGGTCCAGTCGCCGCAGTGCCCGGTGAGGATTCCGCGTTCAAGGCACGCACGAGCGACGTTTTCCCGGACGGATCAAGACCGTAGAGCCGATCACGAAGACGAGGCTCCACGGTGACGGGATCTCGCAATAATCCCAGGATTTCATGAGTCGCCGCGACTTCGGCCAGCATCGCATCCGATGCCAGAATCTCGCGTTCAATACGAGCGACCAGGTCCGGCGTTAGCTGGTCATCCAGATATTCCGCGATCAGATTCGGCTCAATCATCGGCTGCGCTTTGCCGGGATCGGCCAGCCGACGCCGACGCTTCACATCTCGGATGCGTTCCACAAGATCGGTGGTAAACGGACTGTTCGCGATCTTCTGCCCAATCTCCCGCGCATTGGCAGGCGGCAATCGGTCGTCCAGATACGCCAGCAGAGTTCTTAAAGTCAGTCGCATCGTCACACCTTTTCCAGTTTACCGTGCGGAGAATCTTACGGGGATTCCGTCGTTGACTGATCCGTCGTTGACTGAATAGTGCAGATCCCGGACATGTTTCGTTCAGATATTCTCAGAATTCTC
>CAIXQV010000243.1 GCA_903921605.1 uncultured Planctomycetaceae bacterium
GCGCCGCCCAGAATCGGCACTTCATCGATCCGGAAATGCAGGATTCGTGCCTTTTTTGAGGCCATCATCATCGTTTCGGCATCGCGGACAAGATCCACGTAGGCGACCTGATCTGTCTTTGCGAGACGGCAGAACTTTCGCCCGGCTTTGGTCGATGGCGTCCGGAATGGCTCAAACGGCAACCGCATAACCTGACCGCTGCGAGTCGCAATCAGCAGGGTCAGACCGACCTCATCGCCCACTTCTTCCAGCGATGGAACGAAGCGTCCGTCTGTTGTCAGTGCTGCGATAAGACTTGTTCCATCGCTCATCTTTGCGCGTTTGGCAAGGGGTTCGCCATAGCCCGATGAGACCGGGAGTTGATCAATTGGCAGCGTGTACGCGATTCCGTCTTTGGCGAAGAACACAACGTTATCCAGAGTGCTTCCAGGGCAGACGGTGAGGACAGAGTCGCCTTCACGGACACGTGTTTTGGAAACGCTGCTGAGCTGGCCGACTCGTTTAATCCAGCCTTCTTTCGTCACCACCACATTGGTGTTTTCTTTGACGATGTACGCTGCCGGATCAAACTCAACGATCTCTTCCGCCGAACCCAGTTCGCTACGTCGATTGTCGGCAAAGTCGTTAGCCATCTGTTCGAGTTCTGTGGTGATCAACTTCCACATTTTTGTCTTCGACTTCAGGATGGCTTCCAGCGCCGCAGCTTCGGCTTTCTTCGCCGCCAGTTCGGCACGAATGTCGTTGATTTCGAGTTTGGAGATGCGATAAAGCTGCAGCTCGAGAATCGCATCCGTCTGAATTTCATCCAGCGGAAACTCGGCCATCAGCTTTTTCGCCGCATCCTTTTTACCATCGCTTGCGCGGATGATTCTCAGGGCTTTGTCGAGCCCATCAAAGACGATCGCGAAGCCTTCCAGAATGTGGATTCGTTTTCGCAGAATCGTCAACTGGTATTCGATACGACGACGGACAGTTTCGTAGCGAAAATCGAGGAAGTGCTGCAGCAGATCTTTCAGGTTGAGAACTCGTGGAACAGTCAGACCGCGATCCGCCGGAATCAGGCAGGTCGCGTTATAGCCGAAGTTCTGTTCCAGCGATGTGTGCTTGAACAGATAGGCCATCACCGCGTTCGCGTCGGCTCCGGATTTGAGTTCGATCGCGATCCGCAGACCATTCTCTTCGTTCGTCTCGTCGTTGACAGATTCCAGTTGAGGCAACTTGCGAGCAGCAATCAGTTCGCCGATTTCTGCCATCAGCGGTCCGGTCGTCGCACCGTAGGGAATCGTGTACACAATGATGCGACTGGTGTCCTGCTTCTTACCCTGCTGATCGAATCTCCATTCACCGCGAATCTTGATGGAACCTTTTCCGGTTTCGTACATCTCCCGCAGTTCGGCGCGATCGGTCATGATGCGACCACCGAGTGGAAAATCGGGGCCTTTGATATATCGCATCAATTGGGCGACAGACGCGTCTGGATTCTCGATCAGATGAATGGCGGCCTTGATGCATTCGCCGAGGTTATGCGGCGGCATGTTGGTCGCCATACCGACGGCGATCCCCGAAGAGCCATTTACCAGCAGCGCTGGATAACGGGCGGGGACAACGACGGGCTCTTCATCGACAGCGTCGTACGTCGGACGCATATCGACCGTCTGATAACGCAGTTCATTCATCAGGTTTTCGGCGAGTCGCGAAACCTTGGCTTCGGTATATCGCGAGGCCGCTGCGCGGAGCCCCATGATGGAGCCAAAGTTTCCCTGGCCAACCACGAGGGGATACCGCAGTGTAAATTCCTGAGCCATTCGGACCAGTGCTTCGTACACCGCAATATCACCATGCGGATGGAACGAGCCGGTCGTATCCCCGCAGATTTTTGCGCACTTGCGAGTCTTCTGGTCGAAGGTCAGGCGGAGTCGATCGTACATCACGTACAGGATTCGGCGCTGGACCGGTTTGAGACCATCGCGAACATCCGGGAGTGCTCGCGAAGTGATCACCGACATCGCGTAGTTCAGGTACCGTCGTCGGGTTTCTTCACTGATCGGCACAAACTGCACATTCGCGTCAGGCAGCGCATTTTCGTCGAAGAGAGAGCTGTTTGAGTTTGAAGATTTCCGTCGAGCCACCAGGGGCGTCCTTTGCCTTGAAATTGGTATCTGAGGAGTGGGCCGGATTCATGGAACTGGCCTCAATGCATGTCTTTTCCGGCCTGAAAACACGTCTTTTGCCGTGTCAGTCGACCAGTGGGCGGTAGTCTAGACGATTGTCTCGAATTTCGGCAGGCATTCATGCTGGGCAAAAAGGGCAAAAATTGTCGGTCAGGCAATGACTTTCGATTGAGAAGACTCCACCACACAGCCCTGTTCTACTGGCAGTTCTATTGATGCGACAGGCATTGAATGACTCATCCGCACGATCGATACGGGCCGAACTACAAGACTGTCGAGAGATTCCGTTGGGCTTGATGTGCACCGCGATTGGACCGCGCAGAAGGCAGACGGGTCGACAGACCGGGGGGTATCGGCGTCTGCGTGGCGTCGATGACTGTGTCTGAAACAATTCTGAACAAACCGGCCGGGCCAGGTTCACTGGAACCTGCCGCCGATGCGGAACACCGGACGATCCGCGGATTCCATGGAGGGGGCTCTAATGCTACGCAAGTGTCTAGTAGCGCTGATGATGGGCGTCATTTGCGCGGAGAACGCAACTGCCGAACAACCAGCGGCAAAGGGATCGAATCCGGCTCCGACAGGGATTGTGGGCTGGTTCAAGAGCAAGACTTCGAACAAGAAGACTTCGACGGCGAAGTCAACGACCACGAAGTCAACGATGGCCAAGTCGACAAGCAAGTCCTCAAAGTCTGTCGTGAAGGCAAAGCCTGCTCAGACAGCAGAGGATGGAATCGGAGCACAGTCGCCAGTGACGCGACCGGTTGTCGCTTCGCAAAGTTCATCTGCTCCTTCGCGGACTGCGACTGCGGTTCCGCAGAAGAAATCATCGGTGAGTATGCCGAAGTTGGCTTTGGCAAGGAAGCCTGCAGTCAAGCCGGAAATCAAAACAACTGACAGCACGGCTGCTGTAGAGCGAGCTGTCGTCCGCGATGCGGAACGTCAGGCCGTGCAGGTTCGTCAGACTGCCGCTCAGCCGGATGATGCGGCTCCAGCCGAAGTTGCTGTGACTACTCCAGATCTGCCTTTGCTGTCTCTGGAAAGTGCGGCGACGCCGACTGTTGCGGTGATCAATTCACCATCCTCGGCTGTTCCTTCAGTTCCTGCGGATGATTTTGTTTCGCAGGCTGAATCCGCTTTGCAGCCGGTTCCAATTCAACAGGCTCCGGTTCTGCCAAATACACAGACCGTCGCTGGTCCACAGTACTTCAGTGCGACACCAGCGGGAATGTCGAATCCGGTTCCGGTTCATCCATCACAGAACTGGCAACAGTACCAAGGTCCGCAGCCGGTCCACATGTCCTCACAAGGACGGTACTGGAATGCTTCTCACTACGCTGCAACGGGTCCTGTCTATCAGGGCGCGGCACCGATGAGTTCTCAGAACGGGATGTATCCGCAGAATGGAAGCGGCATGTATCCTCAGACCGGAGCTGCTTTGTATCCAGCACCACGTCCGGGAATTCCACAGCAGGTAGGCGGAATCGCGATCGAGAATCAGGCCTTCCATCCTCATGAAA
>CAIXQV010000244.1 GCA_903921605.1 uncultured Planctomycetaceae bacterium
CGCTCGCCAGGTTTGCGGTGAATAGTTCTGGTCATTGATTTGGTCAGACCGCAGAATGGTCAGGATTCAGATTTTCAGTTCTAAAGGAAGACAAGCAGACAAGATGGCCAAGAAGAATTCCAGCAGTCGCAAGCCGGCTGAAGACTCAGGTATTGTTGCAGATTCTGTTGATAGTGAAGGTACCGGAAATTCAACAGAAACTCCGGAAACGTACGCAACCGTCGCGCCCGCTGATGAAACTCCAGCACTAAAGCCCAGTAAGGCCAAGGCCGCGGAAGAGCCAGCGACCGGCAGCGTTGGACTGGGAGATATTCGCAAGGCCGTGGCTTTTGCAAACTCAGTCGGTGGCCTCGACAAGGCAATCGCTCTGCTGCAGATCGTGAAGGTTGCAAAAGAGGTGCAGTAGTTGCTGAAATCGCCTCTGCGATTCCAGAACAAAAGCATACGAAAGCCGTCTCTTTGCGAGGCGGCTTTTTTTATGGCCACAGTTTCATGTGCCGACTCCTCCGTTTTCCAACGAAGATTCAATGCCCACGAAAGCGTGGGAAGAATCGGCCGGTTGTCGCCATATAGTCGCGATACGACTGACCGAAAGCCTCAATCAGCTTGTCCTCTTCTTTTGGTGTGCGAATCGCCAGCATCAGGAGCACGAAGAAGCTGATGGTCCCAATCAGCAAATTCGCGGCCAGAATCGTGACGGACGCCATCAGCAAGGCGGCTGTCACATAAAACGGATGGCGGACCCAGCGATAAGGGCTAGTGGTAATCAATGTCGCGGTAGTTCGAGTCACCACGGTGTCGGTGAGATTCTTGCCGAGACTCCGAAGTGTCCAGAACATCAGAAGCGAACATGCCACTCCAGTAACCGCCCCCGTCCAGCGAACTCCAGGACCAAGAGGAATCGCGGCCCACTCAAGTGACTGCGGAGAAATCACCCAGACCACAGTCGATACAAACAGCGCGAGCCCCAACGTTCGCAGAATCAACGCGAATAGAAAACCTTCATCCTTGCGGGAGATTTTCTCACCGGACGACGCGGCCTGAATGCGAAAATACAATGTAACGAGCACGGACAAAGAGAAGATCACCACAACCGCGATACGAAACGGCAGGTCGGAGGTCATGAGGCGTTCGATCGAAACACTGTCGCCAGCCAAAGGGTCATCTCTTTCAGGTCGGCTTCGTTCATCGCCAGAATCAGTTCCTGCCGATGCACATCATGCACCGCCAGAATATTGTCCGCGTGAAACATGATTTGATTACCGAGGCTCAATCCATGCAGGCGAGCTTCTGCGAGGGAATTGTCGATGGTGCCCAGAAACGCATCACCTTCACGCTTGATGACTTGCACCCAGAAATCCTCACCCCAACCTCGCGAAGGTATTTTCTGCTCGGGAAGCGGAACCAAAGTCGCCGGGTGTTCATGACGCAGAATCGGCTTGGAGATCACGCCTTTGCAGGATGGGCACTCGCATTGTTCTGCGACATCTTCGTGGGCCAAAAATCTTGCGGAGTCAATTCGCAATTCAACGAAGTGTCCCAGGTTGACCTGTCGCTTGATGACCTGAGGAGGTATCCGGAAGTGCTCTGGATTCTCCCGATGCTTGAGTTCTCCATCGACCAACTGATAGTCATTGGGGAACCGCTGGTCCCGAAGTTGCGAGGCTAAGTCGCACATTTATGTCGTCACTTCCGGCGGTCGATTGAGAATCGCGGCCACTACTTTGCCCGCCTGTCCATCCAGCAAGCTGCCTGTCCCGTTGGCTCGACGGAACGACAACTGTTCCTGATTGAGTCCGAACAGATACATCAGCGTCGCATGGTAGTCGTAATGATTCACGACGTCCGTGACAGCTTTATGACCTATGTCATCCGTTGTTCCATGGATGCATCCGCCTTTGATCCCGCCGCCAGCCAGCCACATACTGAAGCCATAGGTGTTGTGATCGCGGCCGATATTCTGTTCGTTCTGGACCACCGGCAAGCGACCCATTTCTCCGCCCCAGTGAACCACCGTTGAATCCAGCATCCCGCGCTCTTTCAGATCCTTAATCAACGCCGCGGCCGGCTTATCGGTGCGCTGACATACGGCTGGCAGAGCGGTCAGGATGCCACCATGATGATCCCAGGTCTGATTGCCTGTATGCAACTGCACAAATCGAACACCGCGTTCGACCAGTCGACGAGCGATCAGGCAGCGGCTTCCATATTCCTGAGTCTTTGGGTCATCGATCCCGTACAGCTTCTGAGTCGCCTCAGTCTCCTGAGAAATATCCATCGCTTCTTTGGCCGCGATTTGCATCCCGGC
>CAIXQV010000245.1 GCA_903921605.1 uncultured Planctomycetaceae bacterium
GGCGGATCCAGATGCTGAATCATCTTCAGCACTTCGTCCGCTTGTTCGTTGGTCAACTGGTGCTCGTACAGGCGATTAAACTGCTGAGCGATCTCGGGCAACATGCTCTGCAGTCGGCCGTTGTGATCGAGGTGCTGAATCAGATATTCGCCAAACTGCCGCTGCACAGGATCGATGCTGAAAAACGAGAACTGTTCCAGCAGATATTCGTGTAGTGACTGCGGACGAGCTGTCATGTTGGACATGACGTCGTGCTGGCGGTCCATATCGTCGCTGACCTGATTCGACGAACGCTGCATGCCGCCGAAGCCAACATTGTCTTCGGGCCACTCCGAAGAGATCTCCAGCAATCGTTCGAAATCAGACTCGTTATTCTTTTCGTTCCCTGCGACCAGTTCGCGGTTTTCGACATCCTTCCGCAGTTCTCTGGCTTCACGGTCGTCAACCGGCGCTGAAAAATCAGCAGCATCAGGTTCGGCAACCGGAGTATCCCGCTCTTTCTCGACTCGTTCGAGCGTGACGTTCTCAACCAGCTCCTGCTCGATACGTTCGTTCAGTGCCATCATGTTCAGCTGCAGAATCTCCATTGACTGGATCATCCGCGGAGCCAGCTTCATCTGCTGGCTCATCTTCATCTGCTGGGAAATGTTCAGATGCATGATTTGGACCGAAACACACCAAAATTACAATTTGTGGGAGCTGACCTGCTGAAATCTACTCTATTACGTCCGTCTAAGTCGACGGGATTGCCCGCCATGCCTCACATTGTCGAAGCTGATACCAGAAAAATCGCTACACGCGACAGTGCCTGTACACCAGTCAGAACTGTTGACGGCCTCTTAAAGCGTCCGCCAGCATTTCTCGATTTGCAAATTCCAGCACACTTCCCGAAGCAATTCCGCGAGCCAGTCTGGTGATTCGGACCTTGTCATTCTGCAGAAGATTGGTGATATACAGAGCAGTCCCGTCTCCTTCGAGAGTGGGATTTGTCGCCATCACCAGTTCCGTGATCCCTTGTTTCCGAATGCGATGCACCAATTGGTGAATCGTCAGATCCTCGGGGCCAACGCCTTCCAATGGGGCAATTCGTCCTCCCAATACATGATATAGTCCGGAAAACGCCCCTGACGATTCCAGCGCCACGACATCTTTGGGCTGTTCCACGACACAGACAACGTGTTGATCTCGGCGTGGATCACGACAGATACGACACAGCGTGTCCTCAGTCAGATTGAAGCACATGCTGCAGCGTTTCACGCTGGTCTTCACATTGCGAATGGCATCCGCCAGTGCATTCGCTTCAGCCACGGTACACGAGAGGATGTGATTAGCCAGCCGTTCAGCCGACTTACGGCCGATTCCGGGCAAATGTCCGAATTCTTCGATAAGCGTTGCCACGGCCTTGCCGTAGGGATGCTCCTGTGTCTCCGTTTTCATCCTGTTACTTTCCAGCGACATCCTTGATTTCCATTGCGACTCCCTGCAGTTTAGGCGTTCGGAGTCGCGACAACCAGCGGGCGATCAAAACGATTTCGAAGGATAAGCACTGATCACTTCGTTTTCATTTTCCAGAACGATCCTCACAAAACGACAATCCGGATGGCCTTGGCGTTCTCCCTCGCTTCCGCCAACCTGACCAATTCGTCGGCGGAGATTCACCGTGAAGATGCGACGGCCATTCTGCTTTTCACTGCGAACGTCTGATCCGCCTTTTTTTGCCTTCATGAAGGCTTCATCGATCACAGCGAGAATCTCATCGCGATCGCCATCGAAAACACCGTGGACCGGTTTCGACGGGTTATCTTTCGCGTGTTGCATGACATGTTTGAGTCGGTGGCCTTCGGCTCCGCCCGGGACGTACACCAACCCCGCCGTTGATTCGAAAACGTTGTAATCGACCTCTTTCAGTTTTCCTAAATCAGAAGACTTCTCTTTGCCCTGATCTTCGGGAGGAGGATTGTTCTTTTCCGGTGATGAAAGTTCCGGCCGCTTTTTTTCTGGCGTGCGTTCCATCTTCCTGATGGGAGATCCACCGTTGCTTTTCTTCTTTGGAGCGGCGGGCTTGGATTCTGTCGTCGCTGGTTTTTGCTCTTCGGCCGATGCGACAATCACCGGCTCTGAGCTTTTCGGCAATGATTCTGAATCCGATTCGGCCTCTGCTCCGGTGACTGAAGCTGAAGAAGTCTCTTCAGCTGAGTTCGCTGTCTCTTGTGCATCTTCAGCAGCCGTAGTCGAGTTATCTGCCGTCGATTCCGCAGATGACGGCCCACGTTGTTGTGCCTGCACCCACGAGTCAATGCGAGGCTTCAAATAGAAGAGCAACGCCAGTACCGCGAATGCCAGCAATTGGACCCAGAACTTGCGGCCAGCGTTCGGGGATGATTTTTGTCGAAGTTGTGTCATGAAGACATTATCTCGTCGGCAAGCAACAAAGGAAGTGCCTGTACGGTGCACGGTGTGAATTGAGGCACGGGCTTCGCGGGGACTACTCTGCGGTATACCGCGATGTCGTCGCGAGCTGAATAAAGGACAGTCTGCACAAACTAAAAGCCCGACGCCAGTGAGACGTCGGGCTTTGATTGTACTTACGGAAACCGGTGAAGCAAAAATGACTCCGACAACAAAGTGTCACCCGGAAATCACTCCTGAGTCCCGCATCCCCAAACTACTTGCTGTTGATCGTTACGCCTGGCCAGTCATCCGTGCGAAACGGAGTCAACGGCAGGCCCGCGCTGCTGAACATATTGCAGACCGGGTTATCAGCCCATGCATAGCGTACGGAGGCAGGATTCGGAACGTCTTTGCTGGAGACTTCAATCTTGCCGTCTGGCAGGATCTTCGCATCAGCCCAGACGAACTTCTTGTCTTCGCCGGCAATGGCAAACCCGACCGGGGCAGCCACATCAAATGGACGCCAGCCCTTGTCGCTCTGAGCGACGTAGTCAAACGTCAGCACGATCTTTGCTTCCTGCTTCTCCATGCTCTTGTACTGAGGACTATGGAACGGAACATCAATCCCGTATTCATTCGCCAGTGCCCAGCGTGCCAGACGACGACCGACGTCAAGTTTATTCTTCGGATGAATATCCTTTCCTTCGCCGATGTCGATAATGACAGCTTCGCCGGTGTGAGCCAGTTTGCTCATCGTCATCGTCTGAGCTTCACGCAGTTCCGCCCAGTCGCTTTCGTCCGGGAGAGCTTTCTCCGCCCTGAAGTCGGCCAATTGGACCCAGTAGAACGGGAAGTCGCCCTGACCCCATTCGCTTCGCCAGTTGGAAATCATCAACGGGAACAGATCGCGATACTGATAGGCTCGGCTGGCATTGCTTTCTCCCTGATACCAGATTGCTCCTTTGATCGTGTATCCCAGGTGAGACTTCAGGACGCCGTTGTAAATGTTTGCAGGACGGCTGTTGCCACCCATTTGACCTTTGAGCTGCTGCAGGGCTTTCTTTTCGTCTTCGGTCAGCTCAGTTTTTGCTGACAGTTCCGCAAATTTTGCTTCCATGCCGGCCCAGCGTTCAAGAAGGGGTGCGTACTTCTCGTCAGCCTTCAGGACATCACGATTGATCCACGCTTCGCAGGCTGATCCGCCCCATGCGTTGTTAATCATGCCCACAGGAACGCCGGTCGTTTCCTGAACCTGGCGAGCAAAGAAGTATCCAACAGCCGAGAATGAACCGACTGTTTCCGGGCTCGTGACCTGCCATTGACGATCGTGAGTCAGGATTGGTTCCTGTGTACCCACCTGAGGGAAATTGATCATGCGAATGTTGGTATTCTTCGCCGTCAGTTTTTCCAGATCGGGATCATTGGATGCATTAACGCTCCATTGCATATTGGACTGTCCGGAACATATCCAGACTTCGCCAACCAGAACATCTTCAAAGGTGATAGTTTCATCGGCCTTGATTGTCAGTTGGTGAGGTCCACCTGCGGTCAACTCAGGCAGAGATACGTCGAATCGCCCATCGGCATTGGCTTTTCCTGAAACCGACTTATCGGCCAGAGAAACGGTGACATCCTGGCCGGGATTCGTCCAGCCCCAGACTTTGATCGGAGCCTTCTGCTGGACAACCATGTGATTGCCGAACACGTTCGGAACTTTAAGAGCCGCCTGAGCATTGACCGCCGCGAACAGCACGGCCAACATTGTGAACAACCGAATCTTCACTGTAATCCTCCAATGGTGAGAAATGGGAAGGCAGGACCGAGACGCACTGTCACAAAGCCAGCAGATTGAAGTGCGACCTTCGGATACTGGCTGCCTGAGACGGCTCGGCAAAATGACATCTGTCAGAATTAAAGCAATCCTCCGTGAAGATTGCATCCGAACAGTGCCTGTCGCAACCATGAAGCCGGCCGTCGTGGATTCCGAGAAGTCGCGGTGGCGATCTCTTTTTGGCCGGTGTTCGCCGAATGGGGTCGCGAAGTTGTCCACAGATGAACGCAGATAAACACGGATATAATGGCAGAGGCGGCGAGAGTTGGGGCATCATTTTGTGGTCATGATTTTGTCATCTACTCACCTTAGGATTCGCCTCGTTTTGAGTTCCTGTGACGCTGAGTTACCATTCGCGAATGGCAGGACACGCTTTGATTGCCCCGATTAGGGCGAGGTAGAATCCGAGGGCCATTTTTCAAGACTCTGTCAGAGACGAGGCGGCTTGTTATGGCCAAAAGTCACGGCGTTCAATTTGTCAATATTGTGGATTCGGTTCGTCCACTGATCAAAGAGTGTACGATTCCGGATGTGGTGCGACGACAGGCCCTGGGGGATTCATTTGTCCTGATTGATGTCCGCGAGGAAAGTGAATTCGGCGCGGGGCGAATTCCCGGGGCGAAACATGTCGGCAAGGGTGTCATTGAGCGTGATATCGAAGAAATCATTCCCGATCCCGCGACTCCGCTGGTTCTTTACTGCGGAGGTGGCTATCGCTCGGCACTGGCTGCCCATAACCTGCAACTGATGGGATATACCAATGTTATTTCCATGGATGGAGGATTTCGAGGCTGGAAGGAAAGCGGCCTTGAGATTGACTCCTCCCCAGTGTAATCCTGCGTGCTAAGATTTTTTCAAACCTGACCAACCAATTGCCTTTCGCTGTCTGAAGTTTTCCTCCACCGATCCAGAATCCAATCCAGAGAGTGCTGTTTTTGTCAGAGCTTCCTGGAAACCCGCCACCGCATTTTGTGTCCCTCCTGTTTTTCAGCCTCCGTTTCGTGGAACAAGAATAACATGCCGCAGACTGCCCCCAGTTTTTCTATCCATTTCGATCACGAAGATCGTTCCAATTCCGTCCGTGACGTCATCGCGACTCGTGAGCCGCACTCGCTGCGAACGTTCACGCCCAGCCAGGCCGTTTTGGCGAAGTCAGCCGGTGTCTTCCACTGGACTCCGGAAGGTCGACGATTATTCGACTTCACTTCCGGTGTGCTGGTGGCCAATCTCGGCCATAACCCCAAACGCTGGATGGCTCGCTTCACGGAGTATCTCGGCTGGAACCCGTCGCACTTCAATTCTCATGAAGACGGGTTCTTTCAGGCTGTGTCTCTGACGGCCTACAATGCGATCACCGAATTGGAAGCCGAAGCCAGTCGACGGCTGGTTGCTAATCTTCAGGCCAGCGAAGGCGGCAGTCGACTCCAAACCGTGATCTGGTCAGCGTCTGGTTCTGAAGCCGTCCAGAAAGCGCTTTGGGCCTGCATGAAGCGTGACCCAAAACGTGATGGCATCCTGGCGACTCGCTTTGGTTTCCACGGTAAGAAAGGTCTCAGCGGCGCGGTGACGGGATCAGAATCTGATCCGGATCGTGATCCGCGAGTCCACTTCATCACTTTTCCACGCGACGAATGTTCCGACATCGACAAACCGAAAAAGGCATTTGATCCGGCTCCGTATCGAGCGGAACTCGAACGAATCTGGGCAGAGTCCAGCGGCACGATCGGCTGCCTGATCACGGAACCGTATCTCGGTGGCGGCGGCAGTTATCATCCGCCAAAAGATTATCTGCCGTTGCTGCAGGAGTTCTGCCGTGAGCATGACATTCTGTTTATTCTCGACGAAGTTCAGGCCAACTTTGGTCGCACCGGCGAGATGTATGCCTTCGAAGCCTACGGGATCGAACCGGATTTTGTCTGTCTCGGCAAAGGTCTCGGTAACGGTGTTCCGGTTAGCGCAGCGGTTGGCCGTCGTGATGTGTGTGATGCGATGGGATACGGAGCAACCTCCGACACCTGGAGTGCGAATCCTCTGTCTTCAGCGGCTGTGCTGGCGACGCTGGACGAGTTCGAAACGACTGACATCATCGCGAGAACTCAGCATCTGAACAAGATCTTTGTTGAAGGGCTGCGACGCTTAAAGCAGACCGGGCTGATCGTCAACGTGCGTGGCGAAGGCATGGTGTTTGGCATTGAGTGTGGTCCGCATGGCGACAAAACTCCAAATCAGGTCGCCAATGCGATCGTTGAACGCTGCTATCGAGGCAACGTAGACAACGATGGCATCCATCTGTTGGGACCTTTGGCAAACTGTGTGATCCGCATCAGTCCCCCGATGTGCATGACGGACGCAGATGCGAAGCATTCGTTGCAGTTGTTGTTTGATTTTGTGAGTGATGTGGCGAAGGGATAGTCTCCCGGAACGATGCCCCCATGTTTCGCCTTCTGGCTTTTCATCATGGACGACGACTGGATCGCGAGTTTCTGCTGGTCAGTGACAGCAGTTATGTGCTCGGTCGCGCGGATGATGCGGGACTGCAGACGACGTGGGATGATCGGATTTCCCGAAGACACGTTGAAATCACAGTGGACGCGACTGGCGTCCGGCTGACACGCCTTTCAGATGCCTCGAACCCCATTTTTGTCGATGGTGCGGAAGTCAGCAACTCTTCGTTGTCTTCCGGACAGTCGTTTGTGATTGGTTCGTCGCGGTTTGAACTGCAGCAGGTGACTCAGACGGATTCACCGGGCCATCAGATCGTGCAGCAATTGGCGATTGATCGTCAGCAGCTTCAGCGAGTTCGCTACGATGATGCGGCCAAACGCATTGAGGTGCTGACAAGCCTTCCGGCCGTGATTCGGGAATCAGGCGTTGAACGTGATCTGCATGTGCGGCTGGCGAGTTTGTTGTTGGCCGGTGTGCAGAATGCAGATGGCGTGGCGATCGTGGGGCTGTCGGAGAATTTGCGGCCGCGCGTGTTCCATCAGGAGCAGCGATTCGAAACCGGCATTCTGATGCAGCCTAGTGTGCGTTTGATCTCCAATGC
The DNA here is from genome assembly GCA_903921605.1 of uncultured Planctomycetaceae bacterium. The sequence continues at coordinate 7,269 of CAIXQV010000245.1, forward strand.
GATGGAGCAGCAAACGACAGTGCTTCATGTGTGGGACAAAAGCACTGGAGCGGATTCGCAGTATACTCAGGTCGCGGGCTTTGGCTGGGCGTATTGTACTCCCTTTGCAGATCTCAGCGGCGATCGCGCGCTCTATATCACCGGACGAAGTGAACCCGACAATCCGGAGGCCGGTGAGCGACGACTGCACGCCGACATCAAGTTCACAGAATTCATCGCGGACATCGTCGGATCATTACAAAGGCAACGACGACTGGAACGACAACAGTCCGGTTTGCGTCAGTTTTTCTCGCCGCCCATTCTGGAAGCATTGGGAAGAGATCTGGACACATCGCTGCTGGAGCCGCGTGAATGTGATGTCACCGTCTTGTTCTGCGATCTGCGCGGGTTCAGTCATCGGGCGGAAGAGGAATCAGAGAATCTGACCGGATTGTTGGAACGTGTGAGTCTGGCTCTGGAAGTAATGACCAGTCAGATACTGCGGTTCGGCGGTGTCACCGGGGATTTCCAGGGCGATGCGGCGCTTGGATTCTGGGGCTGGCCAATTAGCTCAGAGGAGAGTCCGCTGAATGCTTGCCGAGCAGCGTTGGCGATTCGCGAAGAATTCAGCAAAGCTCAGGCAGATCCCGAGAATCCTCTGAAAGATTTCGAAACCAGCATCGGGATTGCTCATGGTCGAGCGGTCGCGGGCAAGATTGGAACTCGCGAACAGGTCAAAGTCACGGTTTTCGGGCCGGTTGTGAACCTGGCGAGTCGTCTGGAAAGCATGACTCGCGAGCTGCATGTGTCTGTTTTGATCGACGAGTTTCTCGATCAACAGATCCGCCAGAAGATGTCGCCTACTGAAGGGCGTGTTCGCCGGCTGTTGCAAGTGCTACCATACGGCATGGACCGCCCGCTGCTTGTCAGTGAGCTGGTTCCGGCAGAACATCGGTCGCCGCTGCTGACTGATCAGCATCTGGCGGACTTTGAAAAAGGTGTCACATCATTTATTGCCGGGCAGTGGGGGGATGCATGGAAGTTTCTGCATCGCATGCCGGCCGAGGACAGGGCTCAGGATTACCTGTCCATGTTGATTACGCAGCATGATCGCAAGTCGCCTGCAGATTGGGACGGAATCGTTCGCATGAAAAAGAAATCGAGCTGATGGTTCATTGCAATCTTGATCAGGCTGA
>CAIXQV010000246.1 GCA_903921605.1 uncultured Planctomycetaceae bacterium
GGACGAACGACATTTCTCACATGGTCGAGTTCGTCGTATGCGGGCCGAAGTGCTGCTGGACTGCCTGAATCAGGTGACTGAAACCACGGTAGAGTTTCGAGGTCTCCCCACTGGCAGTCGAGCGATCCAGATCGCTGACGGCGCGACGCCCAATTACTTCCTGTCCACATTCGGCCGCGCGTCACGAGCGACCGCGTGCTCCTGTGAAGTGAAGACATCTCCGACGTTGTCTCAGGCATTGCATCTGCTGAACGGGGAATCAACGACCGGCAAGATTTCTGAAGGGGGCGTGATCGATCGGCTGCTTGAACAGAATTCGGATCCGATGACTGTTGTAACGGCCTTGTATGAACGCTGTCTGTCTCGCCAGCCAACGGCAGAAGAAGTTGCCGCGATCGGTGAACGTCTGAAATCCAGCACCGACGTCAAAGCGTCTCTCAGCGATCTCTTCTGGGCTCTGCTGAATTCGAATGAGTTTGTATTTAATCATTGATGGCTGTTTTTTGGCGAGCGGCAGGGCGTCAGCCCTCCGAGTACTGCACGCGACCGATTCGAGATTTCAGAGTTCCCGATCAATCAAAGCAAAACAAGAAACAATTATGCAATCCACTGTCTTCAACACGCTGCTCATCCTCATCCCTCTGTTACTTCAGAACGCAGCTCCTGGCCAGGAAGGTGCTTCGTCGGAGGTCACATGGGACCAGGTGAAGCCCGTGTTTCAGAAACGCTGCTTCGCGTGTCATCGCGGTGAGCAGGCTCGAGGCGGGCTGGATGTTTCGACGGTGGCAGGCATCAAAGCGGGCTCCACCTCCGGAGCGGCCGTTGTCTCTGGCAAGCCGGAAGAGAGCATGATCTACACGCTGCCCGCGCATCTTGAGAATCCTCAAATGCCGCCGAACAGTGCAAAGATGCCTCAGCGAGAGCTGGATCTGATCTTTGGATGGATTCAGGGCGGACTTTCAGAACGTGTCACTGCAACGACGACGGCCACGAAATCCTCGCGACCCACAATGAACCGTCCGAGGCCTCGCATGCAGACCTCTGCAATGCGATCAAAAAAGACCGACATGGACGCTTCAGCGATCGCAGGCACTGGCGATGCTGAGTACTCCAATATGACCGTGGTCACTTCGAGCCCTGCAAAGCCTGTGCGTTCGCTGAGCCGCGTTGTGACGGCTGTTGCGGCAAGTCCCACGGCATCACTGGTGGCCGTGGCCGGACATCGCGAAGTGTTCCTTTATCAGTGGACCGATCAGTCTTTGGTCACAACCATTCCATTTCCTGCGGGCGATGTTTTCGTGCTGCGATTTTCTCGTGACGGAAGCACTCTGCTGGTCGGCGGAGGAATCGGCGGAGCTTCGGGCAAAGTCATAGGCTTCGATGTTGCAACGGGAGCCGTTCTGTTTGAAGTCGGGAATGAGTCCGATGTTGTGCTGGCGGCGGATCTGAGTCCCGACGGACGACTGGTCGCGCTGAGCGGACCATCGCGAACGGTCAAAGTGTTCGACACCGTCAGTGGCGAGAACACGGCCGAGATGAAAAAACATACCGACTGGGTGCTGACTCTGGCCTTTAGCAATGACGGCCTGCTGCTGGCTTCCGGCGACCGCTTTGGCAGTCTGCAGATCTGGGAAGCCACATCGGGCAATGCCTTTCATACGCTGCGAGGTCATTCCGGGGCGATTCATGGAATCGTCTGGTCGCAGAATTCGAACACCGTGATGTCTGTCAGCGAAGAC
>CAIXQV010000247.1 GCA_903921605.1 uncultured Planctomycetaceae bacterium
GGAAATTAAATCGCCTACGCTTCCGGTTTTTGGGTTCACTGCCTAGAACGCTAGCCGTCATCAGACTTGCAATGCCAGCGACAATCCACCATCCGTTCGCACGTTCCTCCGTTTCCGCAGGCTGGCTCCAATTGGCGGCGTGCATCGTCGGTTGCTCAAACGCAACCGCGACAGGTGTGTCTGCCACGAAGCACACTCGCTGCACTCCGACACCATCCAGAAATTCGTCCGCCACATCGAAACGACTATTCAGGACAGGCAGGAGACTGGACGATCGCGTGGAGATTGGTGAATCACTAAGAACCGATCGACCGGGAGAAAATGCTCGACTAATTCCAAGATTGATACTTCGTCCAACCGCACTTCCGATTGCATTGCTTTCGAACGATGTTTGCAAATCCTTTCCGAGGTAAAGGGTGTCGAACGCTGTCCCAGCTCCGACGTCAACCGAATACTCCAATGCTTGTCGCGTCAGAAACTCGGCTGACTCTCGCGAGACAGTTCGGCCGAAAACGGAAGTTCCAAGTTTCCCGACCCACTTCGCCTTATTTCCAAATCCTGCGGTCACAAGGTTGATGCCGAAATTCTTGGCAAAGTTTGCACCCCAGGAAAACTCAGCTTCTTCTGAGGCTGTCCCGAACAGAGTCACGAAGCTGTACTCCGCGACTGTGTCAACGCCTGCCATGAAGCCTGACCAACCAACGTACGCGAGGCTCAGTAGCTCGCGTCCATCAGGGTCAATTGCATTTGTCGGGCTGTTGCCGACGTAACGATAGAAGTTAGTGTCGCCGCTGGCGAATCCGAGGGGGTCTTCGCTTAGGAAGCGGCCGGTGGATTCGTCGTACCAGCGAGCTTTCATGTCTGTCAGGCCGGTCGCGTCGTCTTTGTGATGACCGGCCCAGTATGACGGAGCGGCATTCAGAAACGGGAAGCTGAGATCATCAAGGGCAAGATCGCTCGAATTTTCTTCCCCGAACTCGCCGAAGTTCCTGTGGATGACTCGCCATTCGTTATTCGGTGAATCGAACCAGCCGTAAGTCCGCACAGTGCCAGCCGTGTCGCCGAACGCCCAAACGGTGGCCATCTCACCGGTACCGGTCGAATTTGTGCGTTGTTCGATCGATTCGATCTCATTGATCCCGGCCCCGTAGAACCACGAAACCGGCGATTCACCTGCGGCAGGCGTGCCGAAGCCATATTCCAGAACCGTGCTCAGACCGTCATGCACGTAAACTCGATCGGCCGCACCGCTCAGGGCGTCATGCCGGAACGTTTTCCGTCCCGCATAGTCATAGCCCATCGAAACGTCCGTCACGACATCTCCCGCCGCATCCTTTGCCACGACCTGCAATAAACGCCCCTTGATATCCCAACCATAATTCACTTCAGCTTCATGAGGCGTCAACTTGATTCCATCCAAGGCAATGGCCTTTGTGGGATCATTGCCGGTTCGTATCAATGTCAAGGTGACCGAACCCCACTCGTCGACTATGACTGTTCCCAAATTCTGCCAGAGTACACCGTCCAACAGAGTTGTCGGAGCCTGCGAAAAATCAACTGGCAGGCCAGAAAGGCTACCAGTGCCACCGGCCGCTGTCGACCCATCTACAGGAGTTTGCCAGGTCATCCAGACGTCGTAGGTGCCGGGAGACATATCGGCAAACACGGTATCGATCTGAGCATCAGTATCGAAGCTAACAAGCTGATCGGCTGGTGCTGAGCCGGTGTTAGGACGTCGATAGCGGCCCGATTGAGTTGTCCAGGTGCCCGCGACAACTCGCAGGCCAAGGCTTGCATCATCAGTGTTATCCGGGTTATCGAAGTTCCTCGTAACATGACTGGTCTTTTGAATCAATCGCCCTTCATTGTCGTATCTGTAGTTGTACAGACTGTCCGAGTAGAGTCGATTGGCTTTACCGATCACGGAGTCCTTGTCTGCAAGGCGATTCCCGTTCGAATCCGTATTGTATGGAGTCACGTTTGTGTCTTCTGTCACGGACTCCAACTGCCCTGCCGCGTCGTACTGGAACGTACGAAGACTGTTGATCAGTGTTTGAGGATTGAGCGTATCGCCTGTCCTCTGGATGATTCCTCGCTGTGTGAGTTTGCCGGCGGAATCAAACACCATCGAATAACTGGCAAGAGCGAGAACAGAAGCGTTGTTTTGTCGATGTTCAATCGAGGTGTTTCGGCCCATGTCGTCGTAGCCGTACACGGTATATCCGTGAGCGTCTGGCGACAGATAGCCAGCGTTTCCGTATCGCTGTACGTTCGCACGCTGTCCATCGGCCAAGTATTCATATTTTACAGAACTGTTGTCCGGTGTATCTCCATTGGCGTTCCAGAAGCTCTTTGCCTCGGGGGTTGATTCGTAGAATCTGGAAATGCCACGAATGAGACCTCGATTGTCTGTCTCATAAGATGTGGTCCAGAGTGGCGTGAGCCCAATGCCACCCACCGCAAGCGTTACATCTTCACGTTGTCCGTTGGCATGCCAGCTTGTGTTCCATTGAACCTGGGAGATATTTGACTGGAAACTACTAACTTGTGAAGACTGAACCTGTCGTCCTAGCCTGTCATAAATATTGTCCACGCCAGATTCGAAGTAATCTGTGGCCCCCCGATTCAGGTCTTCGTTCACATCCAGAGCGTCACCCGCGGCGTTTAGGTTAATCACATTGGAGTAGTTCCAGGCCCGGCTGATACCAGAAGTATCCAGTTCCAAGTATGAGGAGGTCTCGGCACAAGAGTGCCACCCACCTAATTGACGGAAGTGTAACTGGTGGCTAAGCTTCCGCAAGAGGGACTGCCGGTTGGGCCATGGGAATATCAGTCTTTGAATGAACAAAGGAGCGGGCGATGCCTCGTGTAAAACGAACAGAGATTTGTGCGGAGGATGAAATTCAGGCGTTTCACCTGATCAATCGGTGCGTGCGACGTACGTTTCTCTGTGGAAAGGATCGACGTTCCGGAAAAGATTACTCTCACCGCAAGGAGTGGATTCGGGAACGGCTGGAAGAACTGGCCGGAATCTTTTCCCTCGATATTCTTGGTTTTGCGGTGCTCAGTAATCATCTGCATGTGGTCGTCAGGACTCGGCCAGATATTGTAAAGGCCTGGTCGGATGATGAGGTGGCTCTGCGGTGGTGGCGATTGTTTCCTCAGCGACGAAACAAAAACGGATCGCCCGCAGAGCCAACGGAATTCGAGCTCAATGCCATTCGCAACGACACCAGCGGACTGAAGGAAAAACGGCGTCGGCTGAAGGATATTTCGTGGTTCATGCGTTGTCTGGCTGAACCAATTGCGCGACGAGGGAATAAGGACGACCGTGTTTCCGGGAGATTTTGGGAAGGTAGATTTCGTGCTCAGATTTTACTCGATGAAACAGCCATTGCGGCCTGCATGGCGTATGTGGATCTGAATCCCATTCGGGCCGGCATCGCGTCAACACCTGAGACCAGTGACTTCACAAGTGTGAAGGAACGGATTGAGGACCGGGCGACTGCCGCTGAGGTGTCGACGGCCGATGCTCAGGACGTTCGGATCGAGCATGGCGAGAAAGCCGGCTGGCTGGCTCCCATCGCCCTGGATCCGCCTCGGAAGAAAGTGCGAGAGAAGATTACATCGCGGCGAGCCAGCAACAAAGGCTGTCTGTCAATGACTCTCAATCAGTATCTGCAACTGCTGGACTGGACAGGCCGTCAGATCCGGAGAGACAAAGTCGGTGTCATTCCAAAGGAGTGTGCACCGATCCTTGAGCGTCTGGAGTGCAGTGCCGAGACGTGGGTTGATTTCGTCAGAAACTTTCGAAAACGCTTCCGCAATGAAGCGGGCCTTGCCCCGTCTCGCAATGCCTTCCGTACGACTCGCCGCGAATCGCGAGCTTCCGTGAAAGCTTCGTCCTGAAGCTAACAGGTTTAATGCAAGTCGTTTGCCTATCTTGGTTTATTGCTAAAGGGTGGGTGGCACTGAATTCGATCCGAATCTGGATTACCGCTTGGACTCAGCATCACTCCTGCGCGGCGATTCGATGGGAGCGGCGGCGGGAGGAGATGGACTGCAGAGTCGTCGGAAGTCCGATCTCGACTCGGAAGCGTTTTCGAAAATTCTTGACCAGATCTACCCAGCTCTCCGAACTGCACTGCAGTCGCTCCAGTATCGGGTCCAGACCCGTCGGAATGGAGCCCCGCTTGTCAGTTCGCAACTGACGTCCCGTCCAGTCCATCAATTGCAGATATTGATCGAGCGACATCATCAGGCAGCCCTTGTTCGACGCTCGCCGGGAATTGGTTTTCTCCCGGACCTTTTTCCGAGGCGGATCGAGAGGAACAGGGGCCAACCAGCCAGCGTTCCGCCCATGCTCGATGCGGACATCCTGAGCGTCGGCCGATGATAAATCACCAGCCAACTGGCGGTCCGCCACGCGATCTCTCACGCTGGTGAAATCACTGGCCTCCGGAGTCTTCGCGATGCCCGCCCGAATCGGATTCAGGTCCACATAAACCATACAGGCCGCAATCGCCGTTTCATCCAGAAGCGGCTGAGCCTTGAAACGGCCCTCCCAGAAATGCCCAGTCACCTTTTCTTCCTTGTTGCCCAGTCGAGCAATCGGCTCAGCAAGACACTTCATGAACCAGGATACATTCGACAGACGCTTTCGCTTTTCCTTCAGGCCTGACAGGTCATTGCGAATCTGATTCAGCTCGAATTCGGTCGGTTCCTCCGGAGAGCGATCCTTCCTCCGCCGCTGAGGAAACAGATTCCACCACCGAAGAGCCACCTCTTCATCCGACCACGTTCTGACAAGATCGGGCCGCGTGCGAGCCACCACATGCAGGTGGTTACTCATGATCGCAAAGCTGAGCACATCCACGGCAAAAATCCCCGCCAGAACTTCCAGCCGGTCGCGAATCCACTGCTTGCGATGTGAATAATCTCGGCCCGTTTCTTCATCCCGCCCACACAAATACGTTCGACGCACGCAGCGATTCACCAGATGAAACACCTGAATTTCATCGTCCGCAAAGATCTCCCCCCGATTCACTCGTGGCATCGTTGTTACTCCCGTCAAACGCAAAGAACACTGCGGAATCTCCAAGGAACCGCATTCTGACGCCCCAAACCCTTTCCGTCAAGTGCATGGCACTTGTGTTCTGGCACTTCCAATACCCTCTTCGTGGGTGAACGGCACGGATTCAATACCTCTGATAGGGTACTCAAAGATTATCATGTCCGCACTCTTTGGGGTTACTGTCAGCATCCGTATTACGCAATGAGCGGTGCCTATTTTCGACCCAATCAGTGCAAGTTGGGAGTCGACCCGAGCCCAAATCCTTATTGTCGAGGTCAGATGTCCAGTTACCATTCCAATGGCATTCAGGTCCTGATGATGGACGGATCAGTACGTTTCATCAGCGACAACATCAACAGCGGCAATCCGGCCGCGTGGGATGCCCTCCCCGACTTCTCCGATGCGAGTGCTCGCCGAGCCACCTACGGCGTCTGGCAATCCATCTGCGACATGTCCGAAGGCAACGTCGTCGGCGATTTCTAGGTTTCCCACAGTACCTCAATATTGTGTTTGGACAATCCCGCCACTCCGCCATGTCAGCTCCCGACCTCGTGAGAATCCCGGCCGCCGCTGATGCCCGCCATAAGCCAGCACCACACACAGATCAACGGCATCTCAAGAGTCGCCCTATTGATTTTCCGAATGTCCACTCCGCGGTAACCCGGTAATCAAATCACCAAGCGTTCGCAAAATGCTGTCTCAAGAGGACTCGCTACTCAGTCCCCTCGCCGACAATTGAGCCCGGGCCGCCGTCTACCCCACAGACAGAAATCCCGCTTCCGGAGTCCACGACGGACCGCCACAATCACTCATCAATCACCCGCCCCAACTCCCTCCGGTGAAACCGACCGACGCGTCGAAGCACCATGTCGTTAGCTGCTCCGGTCACATCGACTGGTGTAGCGAACGAATTGGGACGAGCGTCGCAGGTGCGATCAAATTGATCGCGGTCCGGGCACGTATTCGGGCCACGTTTCCGAGTCCCAGAATCCGGTTGATTTGACAGAATTGATGCCA
>CAIXQV010000248.1 GCA_903921605.1 uncultured Planctomycetaceae bacterium
GTGCCAGAATCCAGTGAGTGACCTCTGGATCATCGACGTCGAACATCGCTTCGTACAAACAATGCCCGGCTGATGGGCTGCAGGTGGTCGTCGTCGTGGTCGGCCGCACGGGTTGGGGATTCAGGTGAATGATGACCCAACGCAGATCGTTGTCCCCGAGCACATCATCGGCCCAAACAATCGGAGCGATGGTTTTCGTGCGACGGCGAACGCTGGTGACGATGTCCTGCCGCACATCCGCATAGAAACCTTCCGGGCCCTCGGCAGGATCATGCAACCGAGCGATTGTGAGTCCAACAGCCACAGCCAGGCCGACGCCGTCGTTGCGGATCGGTTCCTGCAGGACGACAAAGCGTCCGGAGTGTTCCTGTTCATCCGGAACGACACCGCGAAACGTGACTTCACGCCGGAAGGAATCCAGAGAATCCTGCGGATCGAAGATGGGGGCTTCGATGCCGAGCACTTCGAACTGCTTCAGATCGCGGCCACTGGAGTTCCGCACGCGGATGAGTGTCGATGACCGCAGTTCAGCGGAACCTGAGCGCACGCCGGTTTGCTGGTTCCTCTGATACGCGGCAGACGCATCCAGGAAGGCATTGTAGGCGGCGGCCGGGATCTGTAATGGCTGACCGGGCTGCACGCGTCGAAATGGATCGCCGCCCGTCATGATCCGATCCCCAGCAGAGAAAAGTTGCCGGACGGATAGACACGATTCACGATGACCGCCACCGGCCGCTTCACCAGCATCTGAGCGGCTTCGTCTTCAAAGTCAGCGTAACGACACCACAGGTAATCCCAGCCCTTCTTGTTGATGCCTGTGATGCTGCCGACCGTCATGCCAGTGACATTGGGAGACGCTGCAAACGCAAAGCTGATCTCCCAGTCGCCGGCACCGCGACGGCTGCCGCGAGCGCCTTCGAACAGGACTTCCTCCGGTTGAAATCCTCGGAACGCCAGATTGTTCACGCGACCGGTCAGGCCAAACAGCGACGCCTTGTAGGCACCGGTGACGATGGCCGCTGGCAGCCGAAATGTCTCGGTCCATTTGTACGTGGGCACGACGATGTCTACGCCGTCGACGGAATCACGCGAAACACCGATGGCATTTTTGAAGTCCGGGGCCGTCTGCCCGGGAGCCACGTAGACACCGGTTGTACCAAGTGCTTGTGTGATATGAGCCGTGCCGCCACCCGTTTCAAACGTGAACGAGGGCTCGGTATCAGTCGCTGGCTGCGTGGCGTAACGAACGGTCGCTTCCCACTCCTTCTCCCCGATGCGTGAGAACGTGACGCTTTCTCGTGGCAGGCCGCGATAGAAGGCTGGACTGTCGACCATGACCTGAGAAGCCACTTCGGCATCGTTGTCCGTACCGGCTACGAGATACCGCAGTTCCACATTGCTGGACTCGGCCAGTGTGGTATCGCGTGAGTCCCATTTTTCCAGAACGGTGACGGGCATGGGGGAGAGTTTTCAGTTGGCAGTTTTCAGTTTTCAGGAAGCGCAGACAGAGCA
>CAIXQV010000249.1 GCA_903921605.1 uncultured Planctomycetaceae bacterium
AACGGAAAGGCCTTCGGTCAATCGTCGCTTCTGTGCCGCTTGAAGGTAGGCTTCTGCGTCATTCCGAATATGGCCCGTGGAAACAAGGCCATACTGCATACAGATCTGACGACACTGCTCAAGTAGTCCGCTGTTCTCTGCCACAGCTTCGGGAGGATTCGTCGTATGGTAAACAAGGACAACCGCATACATCGCGGCAATGAATCCCAGGAATCCCAAAAAGATCCGCGTGCTCATGTCACGCGGCTTTGTCGAATTCGCTTCAGATGACTCCTGAACATCGCTGGCCATCTGCTGAACTCCTCTTTCCGTGATCGTTCTCAAATGCATTGCAGGATGCGAACCGCCGGTTCAGGGTCGCGGCAACCGGTCAAACAATGACTTAGCGTCAGTGGCTTACTTTGCGTCAGTGGCCGGGACCGATTCTGAAGAAGGAGTTGACTCGGCTGCAGGCTGATCTGCCCCCTTGCTCGCGGCTTCCGGCGTGGAGGCTGGCTCTGGAGTGGTCGATGGAGGTGGAGTGGTCGCTTCTTTCGCCTCAGTCGCGGCTTCGGCCGGAGTGGCTTTCTCCTGCTCTGCGGGCAACGGCAAGGCAACCAGGGGAGGAAGCACCTTATACAACTGTTCTTTCAATGCCGCGATTTCCTGGCTTTTATCCGGGTAGGCATTTGTTAAAGACTGATAAACCTGGGTCGAAAACTCTAACTGACCAATGTCATGCGACAACTGAGCCAACTTCAATCTCTCTTCATAGCCGTCCCGTGTTTTCGACACCGCCGTCAACTGATTGAGAAATTCTTTGTCCAACGCCTGCAACTGATCGAAGTTCTGTTGAGCAGCCATCGACAAGTTTTCATCACCCGCGAGCTTTGCAAGATCCGCCAAAACCTGAAAGAGCTCGCCGTTTCTTGTCAAAAACTCCAGACTGGCCCTTAAGCCCGCGATCCCCTCAGCCGCCTTTTCCGCAGTGCCCTCCTTTAACTTTAGCCGTCCATACAGAACATGGCTTCTGGGGTCGAACGATACGCTTTTTCGAAGCGATTCCACTACGACAGCCATTTTGGCCAGATCACCAGACTGAAGGATTTGCTCTGCCTCAAAAAAGCCTTTTGCCGGAGACTGATCAAGGAGAACCAAATACTCTTCTGCTCTCTTCAGATCACCAATCTTCAGCAGACTCTGGACCAAACGGTCGGCAATCACTGAATTGATCGGGTTGTTTTTGTCCGCATCAATCGCAGCCTGATAATCGTTAGCAGCTTCAGAAAACTGTCGACGATCAAAAAGAATGTCTCCCCGCATCCTGCAGCTCTCCGGGAGCTTGTATTCAGCCTTGATCAAAGTCTCCAGATGGGAAAGGGACAGATCGAGGGCAAGCATTTCCCTGTAGATCGAGGCGAGCCTGAATCGAGCGTCATTTGAATCGTTGTTCTCCTTGAGAACGGTCTCGAACGTCTCCACAGATTTCTGCAGGTTCTCGGACTGCGCGTAGGCTGTCCCCAACAGCATAAACGATTTTTCTCGAAGCTCTGGTACCTCGGACGCCTCTTTCAGCAAGACGATCGCCTTGAGTGGCCGTGAGCTTCCCAGTTGCAGAATGCCATCCAGGAGTTTCTTTTTGTTCGCGAATTCAGGATAGGCAGCTAACTTCTCTGCGATCGACCTGATCGAGTTCGCATCCTGCTTGTCCACAGCGACCATGGCCTGTTCAAACAACTTTTCGGGATCCTCGGGAATGGATCGCTGAACCAGGGCAAAGATAATGCCGGCTCCCAAAACAGCCATGATCCCCAAAATCCACCAGGGAACTCCACCAGAGACACGAGGCTTAAGATTCGTTTTTGAAGCAGGTTGTTTGGACATTGGTCTTTGTCTAAGAATGACTGAATCGAAAAACGGTACGAATCCGGAATCAATGGCTTTTTTAAGAGTTTCTGACACCGCAGCAGACGAACGCTGACAGAAAGTTTTCCCGCGACTCCTCCAGCAGCAGTATAGCCCGGGACGCGCAGAATTCTGTGCAGCACGAGCCGTCCTGGAAAAGCCATTTTTCCTGAACTCGTTGGTTCACTACGGACTTTTCCGGTTTTGTATTGGAAAATCTGCATGATCGGCCAAGCTTTTCAGCCCGGATTAATCTTCCTTGAAAGTCACCGCGGTTCTGCGGATGCTGTCAGAATGTCTGATCCACGTCCTACCACAACCCGTCGTCAGGTGCTCTCTGCGCTGAAACCCGCT
>CAIXQV010000250.1 GCA_903921605.1 uncultured Planctomycetaceae bacterium
GGGAATGACTCGGAGTCGAAGCGGCTGTTCCTGATCGCTGTTGTAGCCTGTTTGTGTCAGGAGTGTTGTTCGCCCGTCTGATCCCGTACGCAGATTCAACATCAGGTTCTGATCGTTTCCGGCACCAGTGACGAGGCATTGAGCATCGCTGATCGGGCGTCCCTGACCGTCGTTGATTCGAATAATGGTCTGCCGCATTTCCGCAGTGATCGGCATTTGACAGTACGGCAAATGGTGTCGATTTGACTGAAGCAACTGCACGTATTCGTGGTAGTTGGCGACGTCATCAAAGCTGCCAGCTGTCAGCAATCCGGACTGATGTCCTGAACGTGGGACAAATTCTTTCTCCCGGTGAACGTCTTCAACGCGAGATGCACCCTCTGCACGGCTGGCGTCTGCGCCGGCAACGGGCCCTGAAACATGATCCTTGGTGGAGCTGCTGTAGACTTCTCCGGCTGCGGGTGGCGCTGTGTGGGAAACGCTCGCAGGCGGAGCACTCGTTCCGGCAGGGATCGAATCGCTGTGTTCTGCGGGGGAAACGCTGTACGCGGCAGAGCTTGGAGCATCAGCTCGATCTCCGTAGCTGCCTGTGCCGCTCGACATGTCATTGCTGCTGCCGCAGCCACAAATGAGTCCAAACATCAGTGATGCGGAAAGCAACGATGCGATTGGCCCGCGGTAAGAACGAATAAGCATTGAACAACTCCCGGTAAAGGTTGTGCCCGATCTCCAGTGAAAGCCCAGCGCGCAACGGGAGCGCAGTTGGTAAATCACTGGGGGAATTCAGGCAAAAAGAATGGATGGCTGAACACATCGAAATGAGGAAGCAATCACACGCCAGCATCTGGCCGTGGGCTTCCGGTGTCTGACAGCCTGCAAGTGAAGTGCGCGAGGCGTGCAGATGGTTCAATCAATTCCAGAAAATATTTTCTGGCCGATCAAACGGTGTAGCGGGCTAAAGCAGAGAAGCGGGACGGAACCGATCAAATTGTCAGCCAATCACGTCACGAACAACGTGACCGTGCACATCGGTCAGGCGAAAGTCGCGGCCGGCGTAACGGAATGTAAGGCGTTCGTGGTCGAAGCCCAGCAGATGCAGAATCGTGGCGTGCAGGTCGTGCACGTGAACTCGCTTTTCGATCGCATTCCAGCCGAACTCATCAGTTGCACCGTGCACAAAGCCACCCTTGACGCCACCACCAGCCAGCCACATTGAGAATCCGTAGTGATTATGATCCCGACCGCTGCCGATTGAGGAAACTCCGGGAGTCGGCAATTCCATAGTTGGAGTTCGCCCAAACTCACCGCCCCAAATGACAAGCGTGCTGTCCAGCATTCCGCGTTGTTTGAGATCTCTCAACAAGGCCCCGATCGGTTGATCGACCTCGGCGGCGAGACCTCGATGATTCTGTTCCAGCTGATCGTGAGCATCCCAGGGCTGGCCAGCTTTATGCCAGATCTGCAGAAAGCGAACGCCTCGTTCCATCAGGCGGCGAGCGACCAGAAGTTGGCGACCATAAACCGTATCGCCGTAAGACTCTCTGACGGATTGCGGTTCATGACGAACATCGAACGCATCGCTGGCTTCCGTCTGCATGCGATACGCGAGTTCAAACGACTGAATTCGCGCGTCGAGTTGCGAATCATAAGGACGAGTCTCACGATGACGCGCGTTGAGAGCCTGGATGAGATCTAATTGTGTGCGTTGACGACCTGGTCGAAGAAAGTGGTTGCGGAGATTTTCAATCAGGCGATCAGGTTCTGTCTGAGCGGTATCGATGTATGTTCCCTGGTACGCACCGGGAAGAAATGATGATCGCCAGTTTTGAGCACCGACGGTCGGTTGACCTCCGGGACACATCGCAATGAAGCCCGGCAGATTCTGATTGTCTGTTCCCAGTCCGTAGGTCACCCACGAACCCATGCTGGGTCGCGCCTGCCGACCGTCACCGCAGTTCATCAGCATAAAAGACGGTTCATGGTTGGGAACGTCGGCATGCATCGAA
>CAIXQV010000251.1 GCA_903921605.1 uncultured Planctomycetaceae bacterium
CCGGTCGACATCGTGATTGACCTGGCGAAAGCGTTCCTCTGAGGATGCATGGGTAAGGTCTTCGTCCCATGTTGGAATCATTCGGCTGATCTCGCTTGCTCGCTCCTTACTCTCCAGGAGGTGAGGTAGGCAGGACTTGACGACATCGAGCATCACGGAAACGGAAACGGATGCGCCGGGGGAAGCTCCCAAAAGAGCGGCGATGGATTTGTCTTTGTTGGTTACGACCTCCGTTCCGTAGTGGACGATACCTGCGGCTCCGTCTTCCTTCTTGATTGCCTGCACACGGATGCCAGCACTCACCAATCGCCAGTCCTCACTCCGGGCATCGGGATAAAAGCCTCGAAGTACTTTCATGCGGGTTGTCATGCTCTGCAGACCTTGCTGAATCAGGTATTTGACCAGTGGTAAGTTGTAGAGCCCTACTTTTGCCAGCGACCCAAGATTGTCGGTCGTGATTGAAGAAAACAGATCGAGACCACTTCCTGAGTTTCGCAGGAATCGGGTCGTCCAGGCGGCAAAGGGGCCAAAGAGCAGAGATCGCTTACCGTCAAGCACGCGCAGATCGAGATGTGGAACGGCCATTGTTGGCGCTTCCATCTGGGCTTGACCATAGACCTTGGCCTGATGACGGGCAACCACTTCCGGCTTCTCGCAGACAAGCCACTGGCCGCCAATTGGAAATCCGCCGTAGCTTTTTGCCTCGTCGATGCCGGATTTTTGCAGCAAAGACAAGCTGCCACCACCAGCTCCGATAAAGACAAACGAAGCATGGTTATGGAACTTAAGTTCTCTGACCAAATCCTTGACTGTAACATCCCAGCCGTTGGACGTTTTTTTGAGATCGATGACTCGATGCTGTGTGGCGACGCCGCAACCCGGTTGCTGGCCCAGCCAACGGACCAGTTTCCGTGCGAGTGTGCCGAAATTGACGTCGGTCCCTGCTGCTAACCTGGTCGCAGCAACCGGCATGTCAGATCGACCTTCGATCAGGAGAGGAGCCCAGCGTTTGATTTCCTCGGGATCCGTGGAGAATTCCATATCGCGGAAGAAGTGATGCGCCGACATCTCTCTATAGCGAGCTTTTAGAAAATCAACCTGTTCCGCGCCATAGACGAAACTGATGTGAGCGACCTGATTGATGAAGTCGCGAGGGCCGTCGATCATTCCCTCGCGGACCGCGTAGGCCCAGAACTGTTTCGATTGCTCGAACTGCTGGAAAATCTCAATCGCCTTCGTCACGTTGACTGTTCCATCCGCCTCACGGTCGGGCGTGTAACTGAGTTCACAGATGCCCGCATGCCCGGTGCCAGCGTTGTTCCAGCCGTGAGAACTTTCCTGGGAAATTTCGCTGGTCACTTCGTAGAGCTGGATTCTCAGATCAGGCCGGAGCCGCTTGATCATGGCAGCAAGCGTTGCAGACATAATGCCGCTTCCGATCAAAATGACATCGGGATTGTCGATAAGTGTTGAGCCTGGCGATGGTGTCATTTTATTCCGCTTTCGGATCAGACGGTGTTATTGATCTCACTCTCCATTAAGTCGATCAGAACTCGCTGACGACTTCACCGCCATTTCGTGTAATCAGGGAGGGAAAGATCTGTGTTCGCCGGACAGATCGGTCTTTGCTTCGTCAGTGACTTCATATCCGCAAAGATGACCGGGCGGGACGCCTGTCAGTGGCCAGTCATGAACTTCGATTTCGCCATCGCATCTTCGGCCAGCTGGATGTAACGATGTTCGTTGGTTCCCGCAAAGGCTCGCTGATAAATCACGCTCAATGCGGTCCAGGAGAAGGAGTC
>CAIXQV010000252.1 GCA_903921605.1 uncultured Planctomycetaceae bacterium
GTCATGCAGTTTTCTGCAATACGTGTCTGAGTCATGGCCTTGGGTACGTCTTGAGGCCACTTCAATCGAAGAGCAGGTCCGCGTCCTGGCCGCTCGCCAGCGACAGGATGTCGGCGAAATCGTCAGCCTGCTGACTGCTCGCGAGTATCACATCGACTTTGGTTCGTTTCCGACCGAGTACACTGATCAGCAATTTCTGGGGCTGAATGTCCTGATTGGTCGCCTGAGGCACAGTCAGAAGCTGATCTGTGATCGCATTTCCCTCGGGGTCACTTCGCTTGAATCCGCTGGTGATTCGGAGGCCTCAGAGACGCTGCGACTTGTCGGCCAGCATGAAGCCGATGTTCTGAAGGCCCTTGGCGAGATTGAGCAGGAACTGCAGCCAGCCGCCGCAAAGATGTAATAATTCCTGGTGCCGCCGGCATTGCTGCAAGCACATCGACAGTGGACACGCAGCAAGCCGCCAGATAGACGTAGTTCACGGGTACTTCCGACGTCCCCGAAATGCTGCTTAACGTTCGATCTTCCCAATCTGTGCAGCGTCGAGCATCTCAGCTCGGCACTCGTGGGGCAAGAGGATCACGCTTCACTGTATCGAGGGGACGAACGAACTGGCCATCAAATCACCAGTTCGTTCAAAGCACCTCACGCCGAGATAATCAAACTCCGCCGAATTCGTCATCGTAGTCAGCCATGGCCGCCAGAATCACCTTCTCAGCATGCGCTCGATCGTAAATGTGGTCGATCGAAACCTGCTGAGTCGTATCGCCCGGCATGACTTTGTAAGTCGTGAAATAGTGACGCAGACGCTGTACGAGAGCCTGTGGAAGCTCGTCAAGATCCTCAACATGCGACCAGATCGTGTCCTGAGCCAGCACGCCGATAATCTTGTCATCAGCCTCGCCGCCATCCAGCATCGGCAGGCCACCAATCACGCGGACATTCACGATCACTTCTGATTTCGTGATCGGTCGTTCGCTGAGCACGCAGATATCAAGAGGGTCGCCGTCACCTCGTCGAGCCCGCGGCATCATTTCCGCAACTCGAGTTCCACAGAATGTTCTGGGAATAAAACCGTAAAGAGCAGGCGGCTGAGACGACGTCCGCTGTGGACGGTCAACACGCAGGTAACCAGTTACCTTATCGACTTCGTACTTCACAAGGTCGAATGGCGAGATCTCAATAAAGGCGTGGACGAGATGCGGAGGATTGGGCCCCACTTCAAGCCCATGCCATGGATGCGGTCGCCAACGGAAGAATGGTTTTGGAAAAGCCATGTTTCACTCATTTCATCGAGATTCGAAGCGTGCAGTGCCTGTAATCATCAACACCTGAGGCATTGAACACTGCGGACGAACATAGCCACAAACAGAAGACGTAACGAGTGGACGCGACGATTCACGCAGGGGCTGTATTCGAGGGAATCAGATTGGCAGAACAAATCAGGGGCTGCTGCCTGACGCAGACTCTAGGGCATCGCCGCATCGTTGGAAGCGCCAGACTGAGTTCACAGGTGATTTTTTCCTGACTTGGAGTCACGGCTGCGGAAACGGCAATTTCTGCCGGATGGAATGGCGATCTTCTGTCAAAAAGGGGCCGCAATTTCGACCTTGATGGATTCCCACAAACAGTCGTATAGTCCCGATCCCTTCTTTGGCCGATGTTCCTTTAGATCCCGCAAATCCGGCTTTCCGCGTCGTCTCTCTACTGCCACTCCCTCTTCGGCAAAATCCCGTGGGTTCCACTATTCTTCATGCCAGCCCCCTGAAAACTCGGCTACGCCGATCTAAGAGACTCACGTCCGGGCTGTGGTTCATGGGAATTCTATTGGTGATTCTGGGCAACTGTGGCTGTAAAGGTCGGTCACTGAAGGTGCCCAACCCCGTCTTTGCCGATGCACCGCCCCGACGATCTCTGGTCAATCAAACTGCCGATGCTGAAGAACAAAGACTCGCGATGGTTCAGTCCTCGACTGGTACCAACGTCCAGAAGATCGGCTATTCAAAGAATAATTCGGACCCTTTGACGGGAACAACCGTCGTCGCGGACGTGAACGGAAAACCAGTGTTTGTCGATGACGTTCTGGGGGGAGCTCGTCAGATTATTGAATCTGACCCTCGACTGCCCGAATCAAAGCGTCAGGAAGTGATCGAAGCCACCTTGCGAAAGCGTCTTCCCAAGTATGTGGAAGATGAACTGATCGTTCAGGCTCTTGAGAAAAAAATTCCCGAAGACAAACGGGATGCGATCAAAGAGACATTGGAGCCGCAGTTCCAAAAGGTGATTACTGGTATCAAAGAAAAAGAGGGATTTGTTACCGACCAGCAGCTTGATGAGCGACTGGCCAAAGAAGGAATTTCCGTCGATTCGCTTCGCGACAATTTCCTGCGAATGCAGATGGTAGAAGGCTACATTGGAACCTCGATCAAAGTTCCCGAAACGATCGATCGAGAAGTCCTCGTGAGCTACTATCAGGAACATATCAACGACTACACGCCCGTTGAAGAAGTTCGCTTTGCCGAAATCGTCATCCGCTTCCGCGATCACGGAGGTCGTGACGGTGCTGAACAGGCCATGACGAATGTCGTAACTCAACTCCAGAGTGGCAAAGACTTCGGTGATGTGGCTCAGGCTTTGTCGGATACGATGACCGCTGAAAAACGCGGGGAGATCGGCTGGATTAAACGCGGCTCTTTGACAGACAAAGCTCTCGAAGACATGCTGTTCGAAATGCCGGACGAAGAAATCTCCAGCGTTCAGGTGCGCAGCGATCGCTTTGAAGTCTACAAGGTCATTGATCATCGCGACCCGGGCACAATTCCCTTCCAGGAAGTCCAGAAGGAAATTGAAACGACGCTGCTGAACGAGATGAAACTGGAAGCTCGCCAAAAGGTTCGCAGGGAAATCCGCGAAAAGGGAAATGTGAACACGATCTTCGGCGAGAGCTTCGAGAAAGAGTTCCGAGACGCCAGCAAGCTTTGATCCTCGCGACCCAAACCATCATCGCGATTGAATGAGCTCTGTCAAATCGCAAAACTGATGTGCGGCTGCCGTTCGAGAATTCGCATCGTGCCGAAAATGCGGAGGCCTCGCTATTCAAGCCTAATGTTGGCTCACTTCGCAAGGTTGACTCGCACCAGCTCCTTGTCATTGCGAGCAAACACGCTCTTCATTGCAAAAGCCGGATGCGACCAGATGGTCATTCGACGCTGGACCGGACGAGTCGGCTCGACCAGTTTCGCACGGCTGATTTCTTCATAGCCGGCCTCAGTTAAGTTGGCGATGATCAGATCGCCCTGCTCGTTATGCAGAAAAAAGCGATCTCCCTGAGGCACGATGAACGCATTCCACCAGCGGCCGCTGCCGGTCGCTTCCAAAGATTCCCAGACGCGACCCCCATCATCTGTCTTCAGGCATCGCAGTTGACCATAGCTGCAGACACCGAAGATGTTCTTGTCACGTACAACTGGCGTCGGCATGATCGAATGCAGCTTATCAGTCTGCTGTTCATTTACGCCGTTGCCCTTCCACAATAACTCAGCCTTATCCGCGCCGACTTTCAGCATCCGCGGGCCTTCATAGAACGATGTGAGAAACAAGCGATCATCCAGCTTGCGAGGCATGGGAATCGTCAAGCCAGCTTTGATGTCCCATGGCATTTCCCACAGCACGGTACCGGTCTCCGGGTCCAACGAAGAAACGGCTGATGGATGCCAGATGATCAGTTGGCGTCGGCCGCCGAATTCATAAATCACCGGAGGACAGTATCCAGTGCCAGGATCATTCAACGCTCTCCAGATCTCCTTGCCGGAAACTTTATCGAAGCAGATCACAAGTCCATCTTTCACTCCGCCGACCAATGTGATGAGCTTGTTTCCGTCAACAAGAGGCGAAGACGCCATGCCCCAGATAGGCAACTCCGTGCCATAGTCTTTAGGGAAGTTTTTCTGCCACAGGATCGTGCCATCGACCACGTTCATGCAAAACATGTCGCCCTGAGTTCCGATGAAGTAGACTCGATCTTCATCAACAACAGGAGTTGCCCTGGGGCCCGCGGGATAACTGACGGTGTATCGAGTAAAGTACTGATGCTTCCAAAGTTCTTTTCCAGTCTCCGCATCGAAGCACAGCAACCGCTCGAACTCACCTTCCACAATACGATCCGTCAGGAAGACTCGTCCATTCGCAACGGCCGGCCCAGAATAACCTTCTGCCACAGGAGCAGACCAGACGCGCGGCAACAATCCGGAGGTTTCGAACTTGTCGACGATGCCTTCTTCATGCCAGACGCAGTCACGTTTTGGGCCACCCCATTGAGGCCAGTCGTCTGCGTGCGCGGACGTTGGAGGGACCAACAAACCCGCAAGAATGGCAATAACAACATGGCCGGGATGCCAGGAGCGTATTGATGTCATGATCTGATTATCCTTCTTCATGGACGTTGTCTGGCTCCAAAACATGCCGGACAGATGATCCGCTAACGATGTATGTTAATCGCCACGACCATGGATGTCATTGAATTCACAGATATCACGAAAGAGAAGCATCCATAGTGATCAGTTACCCTGTCACCAGTTCCGCCACATGCTTTCCAATATTCAGTGACGCGGTTGCCGCAGGGGACGGAGCGTTACACACATTGACGACTCGCTCATGACGCAGGATGACGAAATCGTCGACCAGTTTGCCATCAAGTCCCAGAGCCTGAGCACGAACTCCGGCGGGTGCGGCCTCCAGATGTTCTGAACGGATCTCCGGAACTAACTGCTGCAAGGCTTTAACGAAGGCGGCTTTCGAGAGTGATCGCCAGACTTCTCCGAGCCCGGTCTTCCAGTTCTTCGCAGCCAAACGCCAGAAGCCGGGATAAGTTAACGACTCCCAAAGATCACGAGCGTTCATCGTGCCCCAGTCGTATCCTTCGCGAGCCATCGCGAACACGGCGTTCGGACCGCACTCAACTCCGCCATGGACCATCCGCGTAAAATGGACGCCGAGAAACGGAAAACGAGGATCAGGAACCGGATAGATCAAGGTCCGACAGAGATGCTGGGCGGCAGGCTTCAGCTCAAAGTATTCTCCGCGAAATGGAACGATCAGCTCCTTCATCGGTAATCCGCTTTGACGAGCAACTCGATCACTATGCAAACCGGCACAGTTGATGACCTGCTTCGCTTCCACAATGCCCGTGGACGTATTGACTCTTACGGAATCCGTTCTCTGCTCCATCGACTTTACGCAAGCATTCAGAACGATCTCTGCTCCGGACGCTCTTAGTAGCTCGGCCAGCTTCTGGCAGACTCCGGGATAGTCGACGATCCCCGATTCCGGCACATGAATCGCCCGAATGCCGGCACAATGAGGCTCCAGTTCCAGCAGCCGACTGCGATCAATGATCTGGCAATCGACACCGTTCTGCTGTCCACGGTCGTAAATCGTCTGCAACTGAGCCAGTTGGCTTTCCTGCGTGGCGACGATGACCTTGCCCGTTCGATTCCACGCAATCTGATGCTCCATGCAGAACTGCTCCAACAGCAGTTTACCCTCACGGCAATTGCGTGCTCGCAGCGACCCCGGACGATAATAAATGCCCGAATGAATCACACCCGAGTTACGTCCGGTCTGATGAAATGCGAGCGTCGACTCCTTCTCGATCACCACAACTTTCCAGTCAGGCTTCAGTCGCGTCAACTGCCACGCGGTCGCGAGTCCGACGATACCTCCACCAATGATCGCCGCGTCAAATAATGCCATGAATGCGCTTCCTGATAAATCGACATTCCTCAATCAGACGGCTACGGAAACCGGACTGTCGCAACGTCGCCCGCAAAACAATTCTCACGCCGACTAACTCGCATCCGGTTTACGATCGGCAGGGTCTTCTCGTGATGCAAGTTGCTGAATGAGCTCCGTTTGAATCTGCTGAATCTCCAGAAGTCGCTGCCACTGATGAGTTAACAACATATCAAGCTTCGAATGCAATTGGCGGATTTCGAGTTCAGCTTTCAGGTTCACCCGATAGTCATGCTCGGCTCGAACACGATCTTTGGCTTCCTGACGGTTCTGGCTCATCATGATGACTGGAGCTTGAACGGATGCGAGACAGGACAGAATCAGATTCAACAGGATAAAAGGAAACGGATCGACAGGTTTTCCAAATGCCGACAAGCTGTTGAAAGCAATCCACAAGAACATCACGAATCCGAATGTGATCAGAAATGACCAGCTTCCGCCGAAACTGGCGATGCGATCGGCCAAACGTTCCCCGAAAGTGCGTGAAGCCTCAATCTCGGCATTCGTATTTTCTGAGATCAAGTCCTGATCCGCCAGACTTTTCAGTACGTCGTTCTCGAGCGAAGTAAGCTCCCCCTTTTCCACCTCCAGAATCTGTGCGACATACTTGGAGCGAAACTGGTTCAGATCGTCGAGGCAAATAAAACTCTTGTCGTTCCATTCCGGGCGATTGGCCTGAATCAGTTTCGCAAGCGCCGTTCTCACCAGATTCCCCGGAACCAGATGGCGTTTCGGTTTCCCGCAAATCAGGCAGCAGTTCTGGTCACTCATGATCGCGTTTCCCTGAAAAATTGGGCCAGCTTGAATTCGGCATTGGGAGAGTATACCGAATCTTCGGTTCGCAAGTGTGAAGGCTCGTGAATGTCTTTTTTTCAGGCAAATCGCCGAGCATCCGCCCGACCATTTCTCACTTCTCATGTCGAGCGTTGCAACTCTTTACGTCGCCGGTGGATTGTCGTTCGAACTTGGGTTATGTTGTGGCACTCCGTGCAAAGTGATGCTTCGGAAATCAGAGATTTTCATGGCCGTTCGACATCGTCGATACAGTCTTTTGTGGTTCGAGAATTCATGCCTACAATCAAAAAGCTGCTCGTTGCTAATCGTTCTGAAATCGCTATTCGAGTGTTTCGAAGTGCTACAGAACTCGGAATTCGCACGGTCGCGATCTATTCTCATGAAGACCGATACGCTTTGCATCGATTCAAAGCGGACGAAGCTTACCGCATTGGCAAACCGGGCGAACCGATTCGCTCGTACCTGGATATCCCGGCCATCGTCGCACTGGCCAAAGAAATTGGCGTCGATGCGATCCATCCGGGCTATGGATTCCTCTCTGAACGCCCCGAATTCGCTCGGGCCTGCGAAGAAGCCGGCATAAAGTTCGTTGGTCCGTCCGTCGATTGCCTCGAATCACTCGGCGACAAAACCGCCGCGCGAAGTATTGCGATGCAGGCAAATGTTCCCGTGCTGGGCGGAACCAAGGATTCGATCGAATCCGTCTCCGAAGCCCGAGCGAAAGCCACAGAAATTGGCTTCCCGGTCATGATCAAGGCCGCCAAAGGTGGTGGCGGGCGTGGCATGCGTGCCGTCAAGACCGTCGCCGATTTTGATCAGGCCTTTGAGTCAGCTCGCAACGAAGCCCGAACCGCCTTCGGTTGCGCGGACGTGTTTATCGAGAAGTTCATTGCCCGTGCCAAGCATATCGAAGTGCAACTGCTGGGTGACGAACACGGCAACCTCGTGCATCTGTTTGAACGTGACTGTTCCGTTCAGCGTCGGCATCAGAAAGTTGTCGAACTCGCACCGGCTCCAAACCTGTCGAAGTCTCTGCGCGATGGCATTCTGGATGCCGCCGTAAAGATCGGCAAAGCGGTCAATTATTCGTGTGCTGGAACCGTCGAGTTTCTCGTCGATGTGGATGCCGATAAGTTTTACTTCATCGAAGTGAATCCTCGTATTCAGGTCGAACATACGGTGACGGAAGAGATCACCAATATCGATATCGTGAAGTGCCAGATCCTGGTGGCTCAGGGAATGAAACTGGCCGACGAAGAAATCGGTCTTGGAGATCAGAAGGAAATTCGCACCAACGGTTTCGCCGTGCAGTGTCGAGTCACGACGGAAGACCCGGCCAACAATTTCATGCCCGACTACGGCCGCGTGACACATTATCGTTCCTCCGGTGGCATGGGCATTCGGCTCGACGCCGGCAGCGCGTTTTCCGGTGCGGTTGTGAATCCGTTTTATGATTCGCTGCTGACCAAAGTGACAACTCGCGGACGCCGCTTTATCGACGCGATCCATCGCATGGACCGCACTCTGAAGGAATTCCGAATTCGCGGCGTGAAGACCAACATTCCGTTCCTTGCCAAGGTGATGAATCACCCGACGTTTGTGAACGGTGACTGCACGACTCGATTTATCGATGAGACTCCGGAACTGTTCCAGTTTGATGTTCGCAAGAACCGTGCGACTCGTCTGCTGTCCTTCCTCGCCGAGACCATCGTTAACGGTAACAGTCTGGTGAAGGGGCGACCTAAATCGCTGCGAACCGAGGCTGCACCAGTCCCTGCCGTGCCGCGTGGAGTTGCACCGCCAAAGGGAACCCGCGATAAGCTCAAGGAGCTGGGAGCAACTGGCTTCGCAAAGTGGGTGACCGAGCAGAAGCAACTGCTGATTACAGACACGACCTTCCGCGATGCTCATCAGTCTCTGCTGGCGACTCGCATGAGAACCTTCGATTTGCTGGAGGTTTCCGACGCTTATGCCCATCATTGTTCCAACATGTTCAGTCTGGAAATGTGGGGCGGTGCGACGTTTGATACGACGATGCGTTTCTTGAAGGAGTGTCCGTGGCAGCGACTTGTTCAGATGCGTGAACGAGTTCCCAATATTCTGTTCCAGATGCTGCTGCGTTCTTCCAATGCGGTCGGCTACACAAACTATCCTGATAACATCGTGCAGGTCTTCGTCAAAGAAGCGGCCGATGCGGGAATTGATGTCTTCCGCGTGTTCGACTGCCTCAACTGGCTGCCCAACATGGGTGTCGCGATGGATGCGATCGTCAACACCGGGGCGATCTGCGAAGCCGCGATCTGCTACACTGGGGATATCACCAACCCGAAACGTAACAAGTACAGCTTGAAGTACTATGTCGATCTTGCCAAGCAACTGGAGAAGATGGGTGCTCATATCCTGGCGATCAAGGATATGGCGGGCCTGTGTAAGCCAGCCGCAGCGTCTCAGTTGATCAAAACGCTGAAACAGGAAATTGGAATTCCGATCCACTTCCATACTCATGACACCGCTGGAATACAGGCGGCTTCAATTCTGGAAGGCAGCAAGGTTGGGCTCGACATCGCTGACGCAGCGATGGCTCCGATGTCCGGCGGAACTTCTCAGGTGAATCTGAACACGCTCGTGGAAATGCTGCGGTTCGATGCCCGAGATACTCAACTGGATTCGGATCGTCTGGATTCGATCGCCGAATACTGGCGCGCGACTCGAGACTTCTACACGCCATTCGAAAGTGTTGCTCTGGCGGCTACGGCCGACCTTTATCGTCATGAAATGCCGGGCGGTCAGTACACGAACCTCTTTGAACAGGCTCGTGCATTGGGTCTGGCCGATCGCTGGCCTGAAGCTTGCCGCATTTACGCCGAAGTGAATCAGTTGTTCGGTGACATCGTGAAGGTAACACCGACCAGCAAGTCCGTCGGCGACATGGCACTGTTCATGCTGGCCAACAATCTCACCTGCGAAGATGTACTCAATCCGGATCGCGACATCGCGTTTCCAGGCAGCGTGATCGATCTGATCAGCGGTGGCATGGGCCAGCCTCCGGGTGGTTTTCCGGACGCCGTGAAGAAACGCGTTCTGCTGGGCAAAAAAGAATTCGTTGGACGCCCCGGGGAAACTCTGCCTCCGGCCGATATGGACGCCGCAAAGAAGAAGGTGGCCGAACTGCTGGAGCGAGAACCCACGGGCCAGGAAGTGATCTCGTGGTTGTTGTACGAACGCGTTTTCGAAGAGTTCGTGAAGCATCAACAGCAGTTTTCAGACGTCAGTATCTTCCCGACACCGACATTTTTCTTTGGCCTGGAGACTGGCGAAGAAGTCACGATTGATATCGAGCCGGGTAAGACTCTGATCATCAAGCTATTGACTGTCAGCGATGCTCATGCGGATGGAACTCGCACGGTCTTCTTCGAACTGAACGGTCAGCCTCGCGAAATCACCCTGGCGGACCAGTCTGCCGAAGCGACCGGGGAAACCAGCATCAAGGCCGATCCGGCGATTTCAGGTCAGGTCGGTGCGACGATGCCCGGCATGGTCGTGACAGTGGCCGTAAAAATCGGTGATCGAGTCAAAAAGGGCCAGAAACTGCTGGCTCTTGAAGCCATGAAGATGGAGACGATGATCAACGCAGAGCTCGATGGCAAGATCGGCGATGTCCTCGTGCAACCAGGTCGGCGAGTCGAAACCGGTGACCTGTTGATTGTGATTGAACCGGAATAGCCTGGGATTGCGCAAGTTTGGGGCCGTTGTTTCGGGTTGTTTTTCGCAGCGTAGCCGCGGCATCAGAACGACCGTTGTCCCACTGAATCTAGTTGCAATAGGATGTTTTTCACACCGCTGGAAAAGCCCATTCTGATAAGTCGAGCCTAAGTCCATATCATTAGGGTTTACCCCGCTGGTTTACAGGCTTTTACACAACGCATACTCCACCGACGAAAGTAAGAAACTCCAATGAAAACCAATCCTGTCAAAGCGGCTCTGGCTGCCGGACAACCTCAGGTTGGAACCTGGTTGTCGTTTGGTGACGTCTTTACAGCCCGCTTGATGGCGAAGACCGGTTTTCCCTGGCTGACAGTCGATCTGGAACATTCTCCGATCGATTGGCAGATGGCTTCGATGATGTTTGCTGTCATCGCCGATGCGGGATGCGTGCCGCTGGCCCGTGTTCCTCGAGGTGACCATGATTTGATCAAGCGAGTTCTGGACGGCGGTGCCTTTGGAGTTGTTATTCCGATGGTGAATACCGTGGAGCAGGCGAAGATCGCAATCGCTGCAGCCAAGTATCCTCCCCAGGGAAATCGATCCATTGGGGGCAGCATTCCGGCTCAGAATTTTCAGACTCCAACCGGCGAATACTATCGTCGTGCGAATGACGAGATTCTGGTGATCCTGCAGACAGAATCACCTGAAGGCGTTGAGAATGCGGAAGCAATTTACAGCCTGCCGGGCGTCGATGCGATCTTCGTGGGACCAAACGACTTGTTCTGGCAAATGAAGAAGCCTGACGGCACCGAACCGACTCCGGAAGAGTTCGAAGCCATGCTGCAACGAGTCCTGGCCGCGGGCAAGAAGACCGGCACTCCTGTCGGGATCCATTGCCAAAGCGTGACTGAGATTCAACACCGCATCAGCGAAGGTTGGCAGTTCCTGGCATTGCAGAGCGAACTCAAGATGATGGTCACCAAGGCGCAGGAACTCGTGCAGGAACTCGGCCTCACCACCGCCGATGACCTGGTCCGATACTAACTGGCCGACGCCAGTTGCCCCCTCATCCGGCCTATCGGCAACCTTCTCCCCCGAGGGGGAGAAGGGACTGTGTGTCAGACGGCACATCTTGATCGCAAAACGACTTAGGTGCCGGCAGGAATCCGGGACGGGTTCATGGCCATCCCGGGGCGCATTAGTTCTGCGCGAGTGTCAGAAATAAATGGCGAATCTCGTCGTCAACTTCCGCTGGGGTGTTCGTGGTCTGAGCAATCTCGTTTCGCAGCAGAGCACGATATCTCTTTCGCAGGCGATGTAACGAAACTCGGATCGCCTCGGCACTCATTTGCAATGTCTCCGCCGAGACCGTCAGCGAACCTTCATTAGCAACGCCGCCCAGGTGTCCCACGAGAGCATCGAAGAGTGCATGTCGTTCCGTGGTGTAGTACTCTGCGCGAAGTTGCTGCAACACTCGATCAAGAACCGCGTGAGCCCATTGACGCTCAAACAAACTCTCTGCTGTCGCCGTGGTTGCAAGCTCTCGTGCCAGCCGCTGTTCGCCATGTTCATAATCGAGCGACTGCAGGACGATTTGGCCACCTCGAACAACAGCGTTCTTTTTGTCTCGTTCGTTACTGGAAAAATGTCGAGCTGCCGCCAGCAGAAACGAACGAAATCGACCGCGTTCGGGGCTCAGTTGAGCAAACGAATCTCGCAACAGCAGACTGGCGAGAAATCCCTGTGTCCAGTCCTGTGCTTCATGAACATCACGAGTCTGTCGCCGCATAAACGCATAAACCGGAAGCCAGTAAGCCTGACAAAGTTCCTCCAGAGCCGCTCGTGCGGGCGCTTCGTTCCCCTGATTCGCCTGCTGAATCAGGCTCCAGCGAGTCGTCGCGAATCTTCGAGGCCGTGCATGTGAGGCAGCGGAGGATGTCATTTGACGAGAACCTTTCGCCGCCGCAAATTCAAAAAACCATGTAACGTTCGCTCGGAGACACTTCTTCTGATACTAGCCGAGCCCGGGACTCACTGCAATAGGATCGCGTTTGTTTAACACGCCCCCTGAAGTAGGATAGGCACTCCTGCCCGTCGCCAAACCGCCAGACCAGTTAAACCGTCGGACAAGAATGTCCAACCTACGTTCGCCAGGATAAATCCCATGACCACCACCTGCCCAACCTGCAACGGCGAACTGCTCACCAGCAACGGCCAGACGTTTTGCCCGGCGTGTTTGATGCAGCAGGGCATGAAAAGCTCGACCTATGGCGGCGGGCCGCGAGTCGCCTGGAAGCCGCCGGAGATTGAACAACTTACCAACGCGTTTCCGCATCTGGAGATCCAGCAGTTGCTCGGCGTCGGCGGCATGGGAGCTGTCTTCAAAGTTCGCCAGAAGGAACTCGATCGCATCGCCGCGTTAAAAGTGCTGCCCGGTGAAATGGCCGCGGACGCGGGATTCACCGAACGATTCCTGCGAGAAGCTCGGTTGCTGGCATCGCTCAGTCATCCGCATATCGTCACGGTTTACGAATTCGGTCAACGCGACGGCATCTATTTTCTGCTGATGGAATTTGTCGACGGAGTCACTCTGCGACAGGCACTGCGAGCCGAACCGATCAAGAAGCTGGGCTCAAAGGAAACGCTCGCCATCGTCGGGCAATTGTGTGACGCGTTGCAGTTTGCTCATGACGAAGGCGTCGTCCATCGCGACATCAAGCCTGAGAATATTCTCATCGACAAACGCGGCCGAGTCAAAATCGCCGACTTCGGACTGGCGAGATTGCTCGGTCAGTCACCGACGATGCCGACTCTGACGAGAACTCATCAACTAATGGGCACCCCGGCTTACATGGCCCCGGAACAAATCGAAGGCCTGCCCGGTATTGATCATCGAGCCGACATTTATTCCATGGGCGTCGTTTTCTACGAACTGCTCACCGGTGAGTTGCCTCTTGGCCGTTTCTCGCCACCATCCGAACGAGCCGAAACCGATGTGCGGCTGGATGAAGTCGTCCTGAGAACTCTGGCCCGAGAACCCGACCGCCGCTATCAACAGGCGAGCCAGGTGAAGACTGATGTTGAGGCGTTGCGAAGTCCCGCAGTCGCCGTGAACCCATTTGCCCTTCCCGCCAAACGCCGCTGGATTGGCAAAGGCGTTGCTGGATTCATCGCGGGTATCCTCACGGCATTGTTCATCACTGTTTTGATCGTCGCGTGGCTTGAACGAATCGTTTCGGCAAATGTGGATTCCAGTATTGCGCATGCCAGGGCTTCGGGAAGAGCGGAAGGCGAAGAGATGGCCAGACAGGCTCAACTTCGGGCACAACTCCAGACGCAGAACGATCTCGCTGGATCATCCGGGATGATGAGCGGAATGGAGGGCTCGATGTCGTCCGCTGGCTTCGACCCGGGCACAGAGAACCTCTTCGAAGAGGATACTTCTCTGTTCAACGCCGGCTCGTTCAATCTCACCGACGAACAACGCGCCGCCGTCAATGCGATCCTGAAAGAAAGCCACGAACGCTACCTCAAGGAAGAAGCCCTGCATTCGATCGTGTCTGTCGATGCCAATGGCGTGCAGACAACGGAGATCAGTGCATTCCCTGATCAACTGCGAGCGATTGAGAATGAGATGTGGACGAAGCTGGATGACGCTGTCCCGGTGGAGACTCAGAAAGAATTCCGCAACCGGCTGAACCTCTACAGCATCGATGGGCCAAATGATGACTCAGGTTCGATGGGAATGAGCGGCTATGGCGGCGGTTCCGGAATGGGGATGGCTCCCGCCATGGCCAGTGCGATGGGCGGCGGAATGATGGGAGGAAGCCCCGGAACCGGGCCGGGCCTTCTCGGCTGGGAAGCAGAGCACTACCCACTCAAGATCAACATTGCCCGGAGCGGTCGCTGGTTTGAATGGTCCACTCAATCGAAGGACTTACCGTTTGTAAGCGAAAAAGCTCCCACACTGCCATCCGCCCTCCAACGCTTCTACCGCGAACCCGGCCCATGGATGGCGGTCGCCAATGCCCGAGCGACGTATGCGGCAAAGGATTGGATGAAGCTCGACAATTACTTCACTGCTGGGGCGATGACTCGTGAGTTTCTCGATTCGCTCGTCAGTATGGATCTCATACGTTCCCAGCTCAAACGCGGCAATCTGGAATCGAAGACGATCTTCGTTGATTCTTTGGTGCAGCAGTTGTTTGAGGAGGCTGGAGAGTCTGCTGGTCTTCGAGAAATGATCAGCCTTCACATGGCCGATCAGGGCCAAGGATTTGCGGGTCTGCATTCGCAATTTGAAAATGTCGTTACGGTCTTGCAGGAGGTGCCTTTGACCGACGTTGATATCACTATTCAAAGAGTCTCGGAGGAGTTGAAAAACGACCGATTAGTAGACAGATTTGTACTTGGTTTGTTGATTAAGGCTGCTACGCATGATCCGGAGCACGCATTCGATCTGATTCAAGGCGAAGTCTCGTCCTACACAGAAACCGGCGACACGGCCTCAGCAACGCTCACAATTCCCAACAAGCCACCAGTACCCATCCGCTTCAAACTCGAGAACGGCCAATGGAAAATCGACGCTGTTGGTTCCAACGAACGCCTGCTCGAACGTCTCAAGCAAACGAAGGTCTGGAAACAACACGCCGAAATCGAAGCCGTGCTGCAAAAAACTCGCACGGCGTACGATGCGAAAGAATGGGAGAAGCTGGCCGATTGCTTCACACGAGCCGGAAAGTATCGCTGGATTATGCGAACTGACGTCATGAAACGACCAGACGTATCTACTCTGCCTGTGGATCAGCAAAATCTCCTCACGCAAAAGGCCATCACTGAAAGTGATCGATGGCTCGATCAACATGCGGCTGCTCTCAAGGAGCTCGGAACACCTAACGCCCGTCCGACTGAAAGCGTGGAGTCGAGATTACTCTTCGAACAGTATCTGAACTCACCGGCTAATCAATCCGATGCACTTCTGATCAATTTATTAGAGGGAATACCAGAGAGCGTCACGTACCGACACTTCGCAACCACAGCGATTTTCTCCGTCTTTGACCCTCCTGAAAATTATCGCTTCGACTTCGATGGCAGTCGCATTGCCGATTTGAAGTTTGCCGACGAAATTGCGACTGGGAACTTGGTCAGATCGAACGAAACGCTACCCGTGCCAGTCCGTTTCGTAAAACTGGAAGGACAATGGAAAATCGACGCCATTGGAACACCAGAGGAACTCCAGCAGCAAAAGCGACTCAGTGTGGAAAGAATACATGGAGCCTCACCGCGTGCCGCCGTTGAAGCCTTCCGCGAAGCCATGGCTGACGGGCGATTTCAAACGGCCCTGAACTACATGACCGAGGATGCTCGCAATGAATGGATCGGCGAGATGCTGATATCCCCGGTTGACGATCAGAATCGGGTGAACAACGAAAGTCGATGGAGGTTTTCCGGAGAAGCCCCATATCTGCTTGATGGCTTGGAATCTCTTCGGCATGTTGGACCGCTACTTTCAGGCCCCACTTCGACAGCAGTCGAACGTCGTGCAGAATGCATCAAAATGGCGGGAGAGAATAACATCCGGGAATTGCTTCTTCGAAAACTACTCTGGAATCGAAGCAGGGACAATAAACTACCTCTTCAATTCACGGGCACACTCGGTGAACCTCGGCCCGGAGATGTTCCAACAAGTCTTCGAGCCCTTTGGACATGGACCTCCCCTGAAAATCTTCTACCGATCGAGGTTGATTTCGTCCAAATCGACGGCCTCTGGAAACTCAATACGATCATCGACCCGGCTCTGAAGCCCTGGCCGCTGCCGGCAGAAGAATCCACGCCGCCCGCGGAGGCAACTCCCGCCGACGGAGCGACGGGTGTACCGTAGACCGGTCGCTCCGCCGACCGGAATGTGTGCTATTTGTTTGCCTCGGTCGAGAAGCCGGAAGCAAGAAAGCTCTACAACACGGCAGAGCAAAAAACGCCCGCCGACCGAGCGGCGTGCCTACGCAACGTAGAACGATCAAACGAAATTGGCTCGGCGATGCTGTATGAAATCATCACAGCAAGCCGAGCCAAAATATCTTTTCACCAAACAACTACTTCTTCAATTCAGCATCAATCACAGCGAGCACGTCAGCGTCATCCGGGCTGGTGCGAGGGCTGATGCGACCGGCAACTTTGCCGTCCTTGCCAACCACGAACTTCTCAAAGTTCCAGCTGATCTTTTCTTTCTTGGTGGCTCGGTCTTTGTCTTCTTTCAGGTAATCAAAGCCTGGATCCTGGCTTTTGAGATACTTGTAAAGAGCCGTCTGGCCGTCGCCGTTGACTTCGATCTTGCTCATCATTGGAAACGTGACTTTGTAGTTGTCAGAACAGAACTTCACGATTTCCTTTTCTGATCCCGGTTCCTGGCCACCGAACTGATTGCATGGAAAGCCGATAACAACCAATCCCTTGTCGCCGTACTTTTCGTGCAAGGCCTGAAGTTGTTCGTACTGAGGTGTCAGGCCGCATTCACTGGCGACATTCACGATCAGCAACACTTTGCCCTTGTACTCTTTCAGATCGACTTCTTTACCGTCGATCGACTTTGCCTTAAATTCATGAACGGAATCGGCCGCCATAGTTACTCCTGCGGAAAGACATGCGACAGACATCGCAACTGCAACGGAACTCCAAAACTTCATACGTGTGCTCCTGGAAATTTGACGAGATCTGCTGACAATTGAGCCAACACATCGGAAAGTGCAAAGCCGAA
>CAIXQV010000253.1 GCA_903921605.1 uncultured Planctomycetaceae bacterium
AGTGATCGAGTTTCAAGGTTCTCAGAAGCCTGGGATGCCTGCTTCTGGTTCTGACGACGTTTCACAACACGAGGAGCCTGAAGACGATTTCGGACTGCAGTCAACCAGGTGGAAATCAGCATTGCGTAAACCCTGAGAAAGGCACTAAAAATGATGCAATTTGAGCTTCGAGCTTTTTGCAGGCGTCGTCTCAAAAATCTCGCGACAGTCCGTACGGAACAGAACTGCGCGCGCAAAACCAGTTATCGAATCGCAAGACGTCTATTTTCTCGTTTCCAAACAGCCCTAAGTCCAGAGGCAACCCGAAACTTTTGCTCAATTGTGACCAACTGAGGCTTTCAAGGTCGCACAAGGAATTTAGTACAATAACCCATCCCCTTCAGTCGGATGCAGTTCTGTGTTCACTGCAGAATTGCCGACTTTCTGCGGAATTTGCCGAATCCACCGCTCTTTCCTAGACCAACTTCTCTCTGCAGATCTCCTCAATCCGAAACAAACCCGCAAATCGACCAAATCGCGACTATCCCCCTTATTGTTGCCAGCAGACCATCCGGAAATCGCTGGATTGGGCGTGCTTTCCACCACGGTTAACGCGTTGTCATCGCACATGTTCCCTTAAACCCTGCGTCTTCCTCCGGCCAATCTCCCGCCGGCAGCCAATCCAAGGGCAGTTTCAGGGTTCAATTCAGCATTCCAGCTTCGGAAAAGTCTGAAAAATCAACGTCCCTCACTCGTTCACGTGTATTCGAAGTCGTGCGGCCCTCTCCAGAATCTCTGCACGCCTCGCTACCTGGTTCCGGTCTACTCGCCCCCGCAGAGTTTCCCTAAGATCCCCGCCGTTCAGCCGTGAATTTTCAGCAGTTTAACCCGCGGCCGACAGGCCAGGAGCCGGAAAAACACCTGGCCTGTCGGCCACGGGTTAAACGCAATACCGTTCAAAAAGTAGCAGGCACACTCCGTGTGCCGTCCGCTGAGTTTTCAAAAAGCCTTGCTTTTTGAGGGTTGCGGCACATGGAATGTGCCTACTACTTTGCTTCATTGAACGGTATTGGGGTTAAACGCACGAATTTGCGACCCACGACACGAGCTTCTTGATGCAGACCGAAATCACGGGACGATGACCGTTGTGAGCTTTTTCTGTGGCTGGAATCTTATACCTCTGCACTTCTTATTTTTACGTGGCAGGTTATTCCGCGGCATGTTGTCTTCGTTGACGCTTGTCGCGATGAACTCAGGCTTCGGTTACTCACGCTGTTGATTTATGGTCCCCAGGGTTTGATCAATGAAAATCGCCAGCTCGCTTTTCCACGCTTTCAAATCCGGATTCATTCCCTCCGCGACTCGCCTGTCTCGGTGGCGATCGCTCGCGAATCACATCATCAAGCTGAGTGAAGGCCTGACGGAGCTGACAGATGAGGAACTGCTGACTCGAGGTCGCAAGATCCGCTGGGATGCACGAGCCGGGACTTCGCTCGAAACCCTGATGCCGGACGCTTATGCCCTCGTTCGCGAGTCCGCTCGTCGCACTTTGAGAATGCAGCATTTCCCCGTGCAGATCATGGGGGCCATCGCAATGTTCGAGGGCCATATCGCGGAAATGCAGACCGGCGA
>CAIXQV010000254.1 GCA_903921605.1 uncultured Planctomycetaceae bacterium
CGGTCTGGGGCTGCATGGAGAAACGATCAGCTTTATCGAAGGTGCAGAACCCGTCGGCCCCAGTCGTGGCGGTGCGACAACCTTTGCATCGACCAGTGCCAACTCACCCGTCAGGAAAACTGTTGCGGCCACACAGGCGATTGCGGGCGATACCGCTTCAAATTCAACTCGCATCTGGTACGTTCAGTTTGAAGACGCCAAAGGCAAAATGGTTGTCGAGAAGCACTCGACCGGCCGAATTCTGAAGATGCTGGCAGCCGGCCAACTGAACGCAAAAGCCAGGACGAAGGCATCCTCCGACGGGTCCTATTATCCTCTGGCACAGTTCCCTGAATTCACAAAAGCTGTCGAGGATAGCCTCGCGAAAAAAACGGCCACAGTTCGCAAAGAGGACATGAACAGCCTCTACAAGAAAGTCGAAAAGGAACATAAGAATTTTTACCTGAAGCGAAAGGTGAAAGACTTCTTTCGTAACACGTTTGGAATCATCAAGTTGATCATCCTGCTTGCCGTCATCGGCGGTGCCTGCTGGTGGGTGATTCCTCGTCTGAAACAAATCCCGGCGTTCATTGCGGAGAAAGTTGGGATGGGCGAAAAGAAGCCCGAGGATGCGGCGAACAGTTCTCCCACTGCACCCGTCGATCCCTCAAATCCCGGCATCACCCCTTGAAGAAATTGTGACACAATCTCGGCGGAGAGTTTGGTGTTCTGGATCGAGGTGTTTCGCACTTCCATGGATCGGGTCTTGATTTCACCCTGAGAACCTCTCCTCATGAATCATATTGTCGCCATTCTGTTCCTGTCCTGCCTGTCCATCGCTGCGACTGTGACTGCGGACGAAAGAGTTCAGCTGGAATATGCTCCCGGGCCTGTTGCGAATCCGCTGAAAGGTCTGGTGCCATACGCGGGTGATGAGAACGTGCATTTCCAACATTCACTGGAATTCAATTATGTTGGGTTCGCGGACCTGGTCAAAGGCTATGAAGAATTCGATTGGCAACCTCTGGAGGAGCTGCTCAACGAAATCTCCGGCCGTGGTCATCAGGCCGTTTTTCGGATTTATCTGGAGTATCCAGACAAGACAAACGTCATTCCGAAGTTCCTGCTTGATGATGGTCTGAAGGTGCATCAGTACCTCAACACGAATACTCAGCCGCTGCCGCCGGCGAAAGTGGAAACGCCCGACTACGAAGACAAGAATCTCCGCAGAGCACTGAAGAACTTTATCGCTGCCTTCGGAAAGAAGTATGACGGTGATCCTCGGATCGGCTTCATCACCGCCGGGCTGCTCGGAACGTGGGGCGAATGGCACACGTATCCGAAGGAAGAATTGTTTGCTTCAAAAATGGTACAAGCGGAAGTGATGGATTCGTATTCTGCAGCATTCAAGGTCACACCCGTCCTGCTTCGCTATCCGGCTGGGGAAGAGACATGGGGCAAAGCCTCGAACGCGGAGCGACCATTCGGATATCATGACGATTCCTTTGCCTGGGCAACGCTCGACACCGGTAAAGAACAGGATGACTGGTTCTACATGCCTGCATTGAAGCAGGCGGGCTCCGCTGCGGTGGAGAAATGGAAGACACATCCGATTGGCGGAGAGATTCGACCAGAGGCTTGGGGGAAAGTTTTCGACGCAAAACCTGGCGACAAGAGAATTCAGGACTTTCGGGAATGCGTTGATCAGACACACGTCTCGTGGCTGATGGATTCCGGGATGTTCGAAAAGAAACCTCGCAAAGATCGTAAGCTGCGAGCGGAGACCGAGGTGCGACGCATGGGCTACGAATTCCATGTCTCGGCAGTCAATGTTTCGTCACAGCAGAACAACCTGAACGTTACGCTGAAACTGGAGAATCGAGGCGTCGCTCCGTTCTACTATGACTGGAACGCAGAATACGGATTGCTCGTTGATGGCAAAGTTGTGACGACTATCGTCGCTAGCGGAAAACTCACAGGGCTCTTACCCGGCGATAAGCCTCGCGAGTGGAACGACACGCTTGATCTTTCCAACGTGCCGCTTGGCAGTTACACGCTTGCTGTGCGAGTCCCCAACACGCTGCCCAATGGATTGCCACTTCGATTTGCGAATGCGACACAGGATCGAGACATCGACGGCTGGTTATCGTTGTCAACGATTAAGCGTTAGTCGAGTCTGCAGTCCCGATGGTTTTTCAACAACAGATTGCGTGAGCTGCTAAACCGACGAGCCCATTCGGTCAGCAACTCGTGCGTAGAGTTCTCGATGTTGCTTCGAATTGTCCACCAGATCCTGATCAAAGCGGATACGGCCCGGTTCAAAAATCGTAATCGTTGAAGAGCCGCCAAAGCGAAAGTAGCCTTTCTCGCTGCCCTTGGAAACAGCCTGTCCTGCTGTATAAGTCTGGCGAATACTGCCAACGCAGGTCGCACCGATCTCAAGAAGCAGCACTTTCCCGAAAGCCTCTGTCTGTAGCTCGGTCACGCACCGCTTGTTGGTTGCCAGAATGTGAATGTTCTGACAAAGCGCGATTGGGTTGACGGAATAAAGAGGTCCGTTGATCAGCCGCGTTGCTCCTGGCGTTCCCGCCGCCGGAAAGTGAAACCGGTGATAATCGACCGGGCACAATCGCGACAGTAACAGGCTGCCTCGAGCATATTGATCGGCCAGTTTCTGGTCCTGCAACAAGTCCGACAGGCTGAACATTTCACCTTTCACAAACAAGCCGTCGCACTGTGAAAGATCCGGTACGCACAAATGGCGACCGTCCGCCGGAAACACGACGGACGCCGGGTCAGAATCGACGGGTCTCGCATCCGGCTTAAGTTCTCGAAAGAAGAACTCATTGAAGCTTGCGAAGTCATCCACCTTGCGCCGGAACTCGGATGGATCGAGTTCATACTGTTTGATGAACGGAGCAATTTTCTCTCGTGTCGAAGGCTGATCCATCCTCCAGCCATACCAATGAGAAAAGATCGCGCGCTTGACCAACGCGTGAAGTGACATGCGACCGGCCAAAGTTCCATAGGTCCAGCGCAGGGCTTTGTCGCCGTAGACTTTCTCCACGCA
>CAIXQV010000255.1 GCA_903921605.1 uncultured Planctomycetaceae bacterium
CGTCTGGCGATTGCTCGCGCGATTGCTTCGGAGGCGGATGTCGTCTTCTACGATGAGCCGACTTCGGGACTTGATCACAAGACGGCATTGCAGGTTGCGGAGTTTATTCGCGAAACTCAACGGAGTCATCGGCGAACATCAATCCTGATTACGCATGACTACGAGACGCTCAGCCGAATCGCGGATCGGATTATTCTGCTGGATCACACTCAGAAGAAACTGGTTGAGCTTCCTCGAGAAGAATGGGGCAAGCTGCCTGAAGTTCTTGGACCACCGCCTGAAATGACGAATGACCTTGCGAAGATTTCAATGGTCTCGCAGGCGGGCCGCGTTGTTCGGACGGCGATGGAAGAGTCCGGTCAGTTTGTGGAATCGGTAGTTGGCTTGCCCTGGTCATTGCTGCCGCTATGGCGAAGCCGCAAGTGGGGTCTGCGATATACCGTCTACTATTTGAAGCTGGTCGCTGGTCCGTCGGCTTGTGTTTATGTGGCCGTCGCTGGCATGATCCTGGGGTTTGTTGCTCAGGATTTTGTGTTTCGCTATTTGCCGTTTCGTCAGTTTACGGAACCCTTGCTGACCGAGAATCTGTTGCACGCAACCGGCTTTTCTCTCTACCGCTTTCTGGTCCCGATTCTTGCCACCATTTTGATTGCCGCCAGGTCCGGGGCGGCAGTGGCTTCGGATGTAGGAAGCAAGGTTTATGGAAATCAACTGGATGCGATGAAGACCATCGGAATTGACCCCAACCGCTTACTTCGGACTCCTGTGCTGTACGCGTTTCTGATCGGAACACCGTTTCTGGCGTTTCTCAGCTACGCGGTGGCTGCCGTGGCCGCTTCCTTTGCTTTTTTGATGACCCATGCGGAACTTGGAATTGGCTTCTGGGACTCTCATTTCCACCGCGAGCTGATCCTGCCGACGGGATTCCTTTACAAGGGCTCCTCCTGGCTTATCGCCAAGCTCTTGACGTGTGGACTTGGGATTGCGATTATTTCGTGGAGGTGTGCCGTAACGCCAAAACTCTCTGGCTCAGAAATCAGTCATGGGGTAACTCGAACAATTCTGTGGGCGACGCTGTTTGTGCTGTTTGTCCATTTCGGCTACTCGCTGTTCGAGTTTAAGCCTCAATCATGATCTCCCGGGACCCGGAATCCGCAGTTTCTGCGGGCTTTGAGTCTGTTTTGCTGGAGAGAATGCGACATTTGGCCGATCAGGCTGGAAATTTCTCGGGATCACGATTATCCTGCCCCGCTCGAATCACTTTGAGCGACGGCGCTCGCCCTGCGTTTGAGCGTTTTTTCCGCCTTTTGACACGTTTTTGACCTAGTTTACGCCATGCCTAATTCAGCGTCTGCAGAAAAGTCACTTCGTCAGTCTCTTGTTCGCCGTGAGCGAAATCGCCATCAGCGCGGTGCCCTGCGAACTCGTATCAAGAAGTTCCGTACTTTTCTGGCTGAGAAGCCAACCCAGGAAGCGGCTGACAAGGAATTCGGCCTTGTTGTAAAGGCACTGGATCAGGCTGCTTCCAAGAAGCTGATTCACAAGAATGCGGCTTCCCGCACCAAGTCGCGTCTGGCCGCTCTCAAGCGAAAGACCTTCGTTGGTTGATTGACGCTGGCTCAGCAAACTAAGACATTTCAGGGCTGCGATCTGATATCAGATCGCAGCCTTTTTTCATTCCAGCCCCTGGTGAGACATCTGTCAGATCCAGGTCAGGCAAAGGAATGCCCATCCCGCCTCCGCACGACATCACAAATAGCCCGCCTCTTTGCCAGCAGGAAATCGACGATGACCTTTACGTTGCCAGTGATCTCATCATCAGAATTGTCGGAACTCCGCAGCCCGTCGATGGTGATCTTCAAGGAGCGATTGCTGTCCAATATGGATGGCATGCTGGCTATGGCAAAGTCTCCATCGCGGCTAAGACCTCACTGCAAGACGCACAAGATGGAGCAGGTGATTCGTCTGTGGATCCAGCGAGGAGTAACGAAGCATAAGGCCGCCACGATCGCTGAATGTGAAATGCTGGCCAATGCCGGAGCCACAGATGTGTTGTTTGCCTACAATCCGGTGGGGCCAAATATTGCCCGCATCGTCGCACTGGCGGCAAAGTTTCCGACGTGTGCGTTTTCAGTCACGAATGATCACGAGCGTCCTTTGCGAGAGTTGTCGGCAGCCGCTTCAGCGGCCGGTGTTGCGATCGGAGTGATGCTCGACGTGAACGTCGGAATGGATCGGACCGGGATTACTCCTGAGACTCCCGGTGCAGTTGAACTATATGCGTTGACTGCGAGATTGCCGGGCCTTCGACCGGCCGGATTTCATGTTTACGATGGTCATCAGCGACAACTTAACCTGGAAGAGCGGAAAACCGCGGTGGCTCAGCAATGGCCACGAGTAACTGAGTTGCGTTCAAAGTGCGAGGTCGCTGGTGCCAAAGTTCCAGCGCTGGCCTGCGGAGGAACTCCGACGTTTCCCTGCTATGCCGCAATGTCAGATCCATCAATTGAGCTGTGTCCGGGGACCTGCGTCTTTCACGATGCTGGCTATGGGACTAATTTCCCGGACCTGCCATTCCTTCCCGCTGCAGCGATTGTTACGCGCGTGATCAGTCGACCGGCTGTAGATCGAGTGACCCTGGATATTGGAAACAAGGCTGTCGCAGCTGATCCACCGCGAGGATCACGCATGTTTATTCCTGAGCTTCCGACGGCTGTGCAGGAGATTCACAGCGAAGAGCATATGGGATTAGTGACTCCCGATGCCGATCGTTTTCAGCCGGGTGATGTGATGCTGGCGATCCCGATGCACGTCTGCCCCACCAGTGCGTTGTATGACAAGGTCGCTGTGATTGAGAATGGTGGTGTCGCCGAGTACTGGGACGTAACCAGCCGCAATCGCAAACTCACGATTTGAGGATGGTATTCCGTCGAACTACAATCGGTCTTCGGCTTCCCAGAGAACTCGTCGTGCGGCATCGCCGCTTAGAAAGTGGGGCTTCTGGGCGGGCTTGGCTTCAGAACGATTTGTCTCGGCTGTATGTGTGATGCGGGTCGACATAGATTTCTGAAATGGCGGTCGAATCTGTGTAGCGACTGTCTTTGCATGGACGGAGTCTGACGCTGCTGATTCCGCGGCAGCCGACATGGCTGCTTCTGCCTGGCGATTCAACAGATTGCCGATGACATCGCGTCGCATCAGCAAGCCACACACAATGCCGGCCTGATCGATAACAGGGAGGGCTGTGTTGGCTGACGAGCGAAACAACGGCAGCACAGTTGAAAGACACGCATCAAGGCGAATCGATTCCGCGTGGCGACAGATGATAGATTGAATCGTCGCGTTGGCTTCGGGATTTGTCATCAGTGCGCGGACGACGCTGCTTTCGCAGACAACGCCAGAGAATCGACCGTCAGTATCTATGACGGCCATCATATCGCAGTCGCTGATAATCAGACGTTCTGCGACTTGTCGAAGAGTCGCTGTTTCCGGAACGACATGACCATGTCTAATCCGCATAAGATCCTGAACCAGACGCTGTTGCACAGTCCATCTCCTGAGCTGGGGAAAGCGATAAACGCGGGATGCGTTTCACTGGCGTGAATCAGGAAGGAATCTGATCAAGCCTGCGGAGTCACGGAGTGTGGCTCATTGAAATCCTGGTTCACCGATTTTGTGGGCGAGGCAAAAAGTCAACAATCTGATTTGATTGGACTTTAATGTCGTTTCGACCTGACTGTTTGTGTCGATCGTATTGGTTGGTCCGGGTGTGAGATCTGTTGAAGTGGAGATGAAGTCGCTTTCCAGTCCGGGAATGAAAGGCGATTCGCTTGCCGACAGGTTCAGATCATTGTGCGGCGATTGGATTGAGTATCCGGCTGGACATTTAGTCGCTCTTTCTCAGAATGGTGGTTTTGCATTTGCTGATTTCCCCTGACGACAGCGCGATCAGACTGGCCGTCTGGTGTTTCGCAGATTTTTCGTCGATGTCTGTTCCTCAGAAAACGCCGGATCAATCGGGATCACAAATCATGTTGCGGACATCACCAATCTCTCGTGCTTGGCCAAAGAATCTTCTCGGTCAATTGATGGCCGGGCTTCTTTTAGTCACGCATGGAATGCATGTCTGTGCTCAGGATGTGAATCCGGCATCCGATACGACGCATCGCAATCCTCCGTCCTTTCGCAACGAAGTGATGGCTGTGCTGTCTCGGTCCGGCTGTAACCTTGGTACTTGCCACGGGAATCAGAATGGTAAAGGCGGTTTGAAGATTTCACTTCGAGGACAGGATCCGGAGACCGACTTTATTACGCTGACTCGCCAATTGGCCGGGCGCCGAGCGAATGCAATGATTCCGGACGAAAGCCTGCTGTTGCAGAAACCGGCGATGCTGGTTCCGCATGAAGGAGGCCGGCGTTTCAGTCCGGCGTCAGCCGAGTATCGACTGCTGCGTGATTGGATAGCAGCCGGTATGCCCAACGACCGTGGCGATGTTCCGGTCCTGCAACAACTGGAGGTGACACCGAACATGGTCACGCTTCAGGCTCCGGATCAGTCGATCACTCTGAAAGCAGTCGCTACTTTCTCGGATCAGTCACGTCGAGATGTGACTGGACTTGCCGTTCTTGAATCGTCCGATCCGACCGTGCAAATTTCTTCTGGCGGGGTCGTACAGTTCGCCACATCGGACTTCTCTCGCAGAACAAGCATCACGGTCCGCTATCTGAATCAGCAGACGGTGTCACGCGTGGAGTCCGTACCGAGTCGCCCCGAGTTTCATTTCAAAGCACCAGAGTCTGCGAGTTTTGTCGACGATCTTGTATTTGCTCAATTGCGACGGCTGAAGATTAATCCTGCGAATGTCTGTGACGACACGACTTTTCTCCGCCGAGCCTATCTGGATGTGACTGGACTGCTTCCACCTTCGCAGAAGGCTCGAGATTTCCTTGCTTCACAGGTTCCAAATAAACGATCCGTTTTGATCGATGAGTTGTTGGCATCTGCGGAGTACGTCGACTTTCAGACTCTCCGCTGGGCCGATTTGCTCCGCGTGGAGGACAAGACACTCGATGCCAAAGGCGTCGAAGTTTTCACTCACTGGATTCGAGAAAGCGTTGTTTCTGACAAGCCACTGAACCAGTTCACCGCTGAGATAATCGGGGCTCGCGGCAGCACATACACAGAAGCTCCGAGTAACTTTTATCGAGCGCTGCGAACGCCTGAAGAGCGCGCAGAATCTGCTGCGCAGGTATTCCTCGGGATTCGTCTGCAATGCGCGAAGTGTCATAATCATCCGTTCGACCGCTGGACGCAGGATGACTATTACGGCTGGACGAACTTCTTTGCCCGAGTGGACTACAAGATTGTCGAAAACAAGCGTCGTGATGAAAACGACAAGCACGAATTCAACGGTGAGCAGATCGTGCTGATGAAAGATCAGGGCGAGGTGAAGAACCCGACGACTGGAAAGGTTGTGAGTCCTCGTTTTCTGGGTGACGTCAGCGTGTTGACAACGGACTCACAGCAGGCAGACGAAGATCGACTGCAACAACTTGTGATCTGGTTAAGTGCTCCTGAGAATCAGCGGTTCGCCGCAACACAGGCTAACCGCATCTGGTTTCAATTGATGGGCGTTGGCATTGTGGATCCCATCGATGATTTTCGCGCGACGAACCCGGCCTCAAATCCTGAACTTCTGGATGCGCTGCGTCTGGAATTTGTGAAGTCCAATTATAGCGTCCGGCACCTGATGCGATTGATCCTCAATTCGCGGACGTATCAGCTTTCGACTGAAGAGAACGACACGAACCGTGCGGATGAGACGATGTTTTCTCATACGGTGCCTCGGCGGCTGACGGCTGAGCAGACTCTGGATGCCGTGGCTCAGGTCTTACAAGTGCCGGCCCAGTTCGGCGGCCATCCGAGAGGGACTCGTGCCGTGCAGATGACCGGTGTTCGCAACGGAGGCAATCGGTTTAGTAAGCCGGAGAATGGGGATCGGTTCCTTGCGTTGTTCGGTAAGCCCAGCCGCCTCCAAACGTGCGAGTGTGAACGGACTGGTGAAACGACTCTGGCTCAGACGATGGAAATGGTTAGCGGAGAACTGGTTGCGGAACTGCTGCGGGACGACCAGAACAGCGTAGCTCAGGCACTGAATAG
Source organism: uncultured Planctomycetaceae bacterium (assembly GCA_903921605.1). Next base: position 6,161 of record CAIXQV010000255.1, read on the forward strand.
TGATTTAAGCAATGACGAGTTTGTATCGCAGTTGTACTGGTCAGCGTTGTCTCGACCACCGTTAGAGGAGGAGAAGAATGCTGTTCGTACGTGGATTGATTCACGCTCCAATCGCCGCACTGCGTTACAGGATGTTGCGTGGGCTGTATTGAATTCCAACGAGTTTTTGCTTCGTCGGTGAGGGGCCGTTTATTCATGAAAGACTGATGAGCGGACACGAATCGGCAGTTCGATTACAGTGTTTGGCATCCGTTAGTAACTGTGCTCCTCCGTACGGCACTTAGAAAAGTCACTGGAAGGTTCTTTATGGCACCGGTCGCAGACACCAAACGCACGATCGTGATCACCGGAGTTTCACGCGGCCTTGGGAAGGCACTTGCGACGGGCTTTGCAGAACAGGGCCATACCGTCATTGGGTGTGCTCGTGGTGCGGATGAACTGGAACGTCTGAGCAAAGCCCTGGGGCCGAAGCACAGTTTTTCAGTCCTTGATGTCACTTCCGATGAACATGTAGAGGCCTGGGCCAAGCAAGTGCTTGCGAATTTCGGGCCGCCGGATTTGTTGATTAATAATGCCGCCATTATCAATCATAATGAGAAGCTGTGGAACATTTCTGCGGCAGAGTTTGATCTGTTGATGGCCGTGAATGTGAATGGGACGGCGAATGTGGTTCGTCATTTTGTCCCGGCGATGGTGGCCGCCCGCAAAGGAGTGATCGTCAACTTCAGCTCCGGCTGGGGACGTTCGGTTTCGGCCGAGGTCGCTCCGTATTGCGCGACCAAGTGGGCGATTGAGGGACTCACTCAGGCTTTGGCCGCCGAGCTCCCCGACGGAATGTGCGCGGTGCCGCTGAATCCGGGAATCATCAATACCGAGATGCTGCAAAGTTGTTTTGCATCAGGCGCGGAGATGTATCCGAAACCAGCCGAGTGGGCTCGGGAAGCCGTGCCGTTTATCCTGAGCCTCAGCGCGAGACATAACGGCCAGCCGGTCACTGTGCCCGGCGGCTGAAGAGGTTCCCGCAACGAAATGTCTGGTGATCGACTGAGGGCTATAATGTCTTATAGGCGCCGCAGCCCGTCTTCTTTCATCGGAGTTGGAATGGCCACATCGATTTCATCGATTCGCCGCAGTGTTTCTTTGTCAAGAATCAGTCCGTCAGCGCCGAGGCTTTCGTTCAGATGGGCGACGGTGGTGGCTCCGATGATGGTTGACGCCACGAAGTCGTGCTGTTTGCTCCAGGCGACGCAGAGTGCTGTCAGAGTTACCCCGATATCGTCGGCGATGACTTTAAGTCGGCTCACTGTTTCACGGACGCGATCATTCAGGAAGCGATCCGCCAGCCGCTGCTGACGTTCTCCCAGTTTGCGATATTCAGTGAACCTCGCGCCGGGGGGATCGCTGTGCATATACTTGCCGGTCAGAACACCACCGCCCAATGGTGAGAACGGAAGCAATCCGATGTTTTCTCGGCGGCACACCTGAGCCAGTTCACTTTCACAGCGGCGATTGATCAGACTGAAGTTATTCTGCACGGTGTCGTAGCGACAGAGCCCATGTTTCTCCGAGGCTGCCAAACTCTTCATAAGTCCCCAGCAGGTTTCGTTACTGCATCCGATGACACGAATCTTGCCCTGTTTGACGAGTTCGTTCAGCGGTTCCAGGACATCTTCATAGCGTGCGCCGTGATCGGGCCAGTGGGTCTGGTAAAGATCGATGTAATCTGTCTGCAGTCGGCGAAGACTGGCCTCGACAGCCCGCACAATCTGAACTCGATCCAGAGCCGAGTGACCATGACGAACCGGCGGAACGAACCATCCGTGCGCAGGACCGGTGATCTTTGTGGCCAGAATAACGGACTCACGCGGCTTCGTTTTTAGCCAGCGGCCGACGATTTCTTCGGTGCGGCCAAAAAGTTCTGCTGTTGGTGGAACAGGATACATTTCGGCGGCGTCGAAGAAATCAATGCCTGCCGCGTAAGCTCGATCCATGATTTCGAAGGACAGTTTCTCGTCGCATTGCGTGCCGAACGTCATCGTTCCCATGCAGATATCGGAAACAGTCAGAGGGCTGGTACCTAATCTTTTTCGGTTCATGCTGAGAAGCTCCGGTCAGAATTGATTCGTGCCGTCGGATATGAGCTATTCCGGCGGCGGCTCAAAAGGATTGTCGAGATACGGATCATAGCCGCGAAACCATAAGACAAAACCGACCAGCCAGTACGCGGGAATCAACAACAATCCCCACTGTTCGAACTGGCGGACATGATGTCGTTCGTGATTCCAGCTTTGGTGCAGGCATTTCTCGTCACGAGCGATGATGACATGGCCAAACGTCATTGCGGCGCCGCCTTGATGGAACCATGATGGATAGAGGAGTCTTGCTGAGGCTCCGCCACTGACAGCGATCACTCCATCTCGCATGCGCACTCTTCCGCCGGTCAACTTTGCTGTAAATACGAGCGGGAGTCCCAGCAGGGTCGCTGGCAAGGCCCAAAGATAGCGAAGAATCTGCATCCGTGTCCGTGGCAAGAATGAAAGCAGCTGGCTTGAAAGGTCCGAATGTCAGTGAGCACTGTGGTCCTCAGGAGTCCGTTTCCTGGCCGATCTGCGTCAGGGTGGTAGTTCCGAATTGCAGAGACCCCCATGGCCGGGTGGCAGCAGATTGTTCTGAAAGTGAAGGCCCTGAGGAGTATTCGGACCACCGGCAATGATCACGGCATATTGATAACGGGGTGCTCCGATATTGTGCAGCAGGTTGCCCTGAACAAGAACATCCGTCAGAGCCGGATCGTCGGCTTCCTGCCCGGAATCAAATCGCAGTGGCGAACGATCATTGCCCCAGATCCAGTGAGCATCGCCGTGACCAAAGTCAGAGATAATATTATTCGCCACGATGGATCCTCCGTCGGCGTTGTTTTCGTCAGCTGCAGTTCCGGGCATTAGCCCGATTGCCCAAAGGCTGTTTCTTGTGAACTGATTTCCGATGATGAGGACATTGCGAGAACCGTGCATCGCCTTCATTCCGATAAACGAATTGCTGACGATGTTGTTTGAAACCAGCACATGATCGCAGTGCAGATCGATTCCCTGAGCGGCGTTCTCGATGTGATTGCCGATGATCCGAGTCTGATCACTGATCGTCGGCCCGGTCACGATAATTCCGGACCCCTGTTGCCATGTGTCGGTATAATTTGCATCCCATGCTTCCTGGCTGATGATTTTTCCCTTCTGGTCATTCTTCCGGACATAGTCACCAAGCTTGTACCTGGCTTTGATTTCCGGAGTTGGCACAAAGTGCTCTTCGGTAACTCGATTGCATTCGATCAATGTACCAACGCATTGATTCACGCTGATTCCAGTACCATCAGTACAGTTGAACGCATAGCCCCAGTCTTCGCTGGCAGTTCGATCATCAATACTGACCCGCATGTAATTTCGGATGATGCAGTGGCTGATGCGGGCACTTCGACATTCGCGAAGAGCGATAACCGCGGTACGTGTCTGATTGTTCAGAACGCGAACATTTTCGATCACGGAATCATTACAGCGAATGGCCAGAATTCCCTCGTTTTGAGTTTCTGTTTTCCCTTCCGGCCTTGTGAGCGTAACGTCACGGATTTCAGCATCGCTTGCGTCTTCAATTTCGATGATGGGCTGTCCGGGATTTTGCTGAATGATTTTTCCCGGACCAAACAGGCCACTTCTCTTTCCGCGAATCCGGATCTTTTCTGAAATCAAAAAATCGCCGGCTGGCACGTAAACCATTTGATCAGGATTCGCATCGAGTGCAGCCTGAATGGAATCGTATGAAGTTGCTGATGGGGACAGTGACAAAGACGGTTGCTGACCCCAGGCCACTTCGGTTGGTAGTGCAAAGCTCATGACCATCAATGCCATGGAAACAAGTGCAGTCGACGGTTTCATGAGTTTGAGTTTCGTGGAACAGGCAGGATTAGAGCTGATGCCATCAGTTGAGAGTGGTACTGTCAGCCTATAATTTCGTCGATGATTCTTCCTTGCGGCACAACTTCATGAGGTCGGCCCAATGCATCAAGGATTTGAGTTGTCGACTGTACGCCCAGCAGACGATAAATCGTCGCCATGACGTCGCCGGGACTAACAGGGGATTCTGCAGGAACGGAGCCGGTTCGGTCGCTGGCTCCATACACAAAGCCTTGCCGAACTCCGCCTCCGGCCAGCATCACCGTGTAGCAGGAGTTCCAATGATCGCGGCCCGCGTTCGCGTTGATTTTGGGCGTACGTCCAAAGTCACCAAGAACGCAGACCAATGTTCTTTCGAGCAGACCTCGTTCATCCAGATCCTGCAACAGACTGCTGCAGGCGGCATCGAATTCCGGCAGAAGAACTTTTTTCAGCTTGTTGAAATTATCGCCGTGAGTGTCCCAGGTCGCATTGGCATCTGGTGCCCATGACAGTGTCACGAATCGCGTGCCAGCTTCCACCAGCCTTCTCGCAAGGAGCGTACTTTGCCCATAGATATTGCGACCGTAGCGAGCCCGCATCTCCGGTGTTTCCTGATCCAGATCGAACGCTTTTTGAGCGGCATCTGATGTTAGCAATTCAAAGGCTCGAGACTGGAAATCATCGATCGCGGACAGCGAAGGTTCGCGGCCACTCTTAAGTCCTCGGCCCAGATCCGTCAGGAGCTTTGATCGATCATTCATGCGCTGAGGTGTGACAGGTTCAGGCAATGAAAGATTATCGACGTGAAAGTCTGCGGCATCGGGGTTATTCAGAACCCAGAAAGGATCAAACGTGGGGCCCATGAAGCCCGCGAGAAATCCGGGTTGCAGAGGACCTCCGGCACCTTCTTTCGTTTTATAAGGCAGACTGATGTAGGGCAGCGTACGATTAGCCGCAGGGCGAAGTCTGGCCAGCACTGATCCCGGCGAAGGATTATCGGAGGGCTTTGCTCCGCCGCCCTGCTCTCCTCGATCATGTCCGGTGAGTGCCGCATAGACGGCGGCCGCGTGAGAATTATTCACGCTATGATGCATGGACCGAATCAAAGTCGCTCGGTGCATCTGCTGCGACAATCGGGGCAGATGTTCGCTGACAGGAACCCCAGGCAGGCTGCTGGCAATGGGGTCGAATTCACCACGAATCTCGCGAGGTGCCTCTGGTTTCATATCCCACATATCAAGATGGCTTGGACCGCCATTCAGGAACAGCACGATGCAATGATCGGCCTTTGCAATCAGGCCATCCCCATCAGCGAGCAATGGTTGTGCGCCAAACAATGGTGGTGCCGAAAGCATTCCTGGCAATCCAATGCCACCGAGTTGCAGCATTCGACGTCGTGAGACTTCAGAGACTATCTTCTGGAGGTTTGCGGCCAGCATATGGTATCCCCGAATCCTCTATTCACGATCTAAAGTATTTTGGAATCACTCGGCGTTGCAGGTTAGTTGAAAGTGAGACAGTCCGCCTTCGGTTCCATTCGACAAATCAGGATGATTGGGACTACCCGATGATCACTCGTGGGCGCAGAGCTTCGTCCGGTTGAGCGTCCCGGAGAAGTTCCTTGACCAGGAATGGTATATTGCCTTCGCCGAACAAGAGAAACCCCAAATTCATTTTCAATGGACTTTCATCCGACCAGCCGAAATGAAGTTCGATCGGCTTGGTTGTACCGTTGAGAGATAACGCCAGAGCCGCAATGGCTGGCGCAATTGAGGTGCAATGGCTCACGCGAATTATGTATCGGCCCCCTTCGTGACGAATGTCCAGAACGGGTTCCTGAAAGAAATCGCTGGTATCTCCAAGAGAGATTTCCACGAACACGACCGGGATCTCGTCATCCAGGTGATGCCAGATTCGCAGTTCCCGTTCTTTCTCGTCTAACGTTCGACCGCCGGGGCGATGAGGCGCGAGCACAGGGATTTCGACATGCTGCAGCGTATTCCAGCGAAACTTCGAGTCGTTATTGGCATACTGAAATCGGACAACGCGAAGTTCGTCGCTGCGAACGATTCGCGAAACCAATGACACGCCCATAATCGCCGCGATGAAGAACAGCGAGATGATCAGTCCCTCAGATTTTTCAATCATGATGTCGACAGCGGTGTATAGGAACACGACAGTAATGAAAACCATTGGCCAGGGCACGCGGCCCCACGTTGAACCGATTCGCTCTCGATATCGTTCAATCGTGACCGCCACACACGCACTCAGGATCAGAACCATCACACCGGTTGCGTAGGCGGCACCCTGCTCTTCGACAGACGCTCGAAAGATCAGCGTTACGATAAGGCAAACGACAATGATCACGCACACAAGGGGACGAGTTGCCGATACCCAGTCCGGAGCCATACCAAATTTAGGCAGATAACGCGGAATCAGATTCAGCAGCCCTGACAACGCGCTGGCCCCGGCAAAGCAGAGAATAGCGACAGTACTCATGTCGTACATCGTGCCGAAGACTTCGCCGAAGAATGGCCAGAGTTTCAGACCTCCCTCAGCATGGGCCAGATATGCGAGTGCTCGCTCATAAGCCGGCCCGCCATGGGCAAGTGCTTCCAGCGGGATCAGAGTCGTCACGACGATCGACGATCCAATCAACATCACCGACATGATCAGAGCAGACGTCAGCAGCAGCCATTGAGTTCGTTTGATGCGCCCCAGAGGTGCCTCTTCGGTGTCTGAAGGGTCGCCTTTGATCTGCGGCATCACTGCCACACCGGTTTCAAATCCGCTGAGACCGAGCGCCAGTTTGGGAAACAGCAACGCGCTCATAAAGAGTCCTGCGTACCAGGTGAGCGGAACGAGTGGTGTAGCGGTCCCGGGAGAAATCGTCGATTCACTCGGGGAGTCCGCTTCGTTTGATGTTGACGGAGTTGCGCTTTCAGAGGGCGCTTCGTAAGCATGAGCGGCAATTCCAACATCGCCCGAACTGAGTTTGTCCCACCAGTCTGAAACGAAGTGTGGCTGTTGTGTGAGCGTGTAGAGTCCTCCGGAGATCACGATGACATTCATCACCAGATAAACAGCGACGATTGCAACCGCAACGCCGATAACTTCTCGCACGCCCTTCAGGAACAATGCTCCCAACGCCATAATCATGACCAGAGTGATACCAACCTGGCTGTGAAAGAAAGATGGAACCTTATGGAACAGGGGATTCTCGATCAGATGCTTCGCGGCGTCTGCGGCCGAGAGAGTGATGGTGATGACGAAGTCCGTGGCGGCGAACCCCAGCAGAGTCAGAACCAGAAACTTTCCGGACCAGCCTCGCAGAAGTCGCTGCAACATGGCGATCGATCCCTGACCGTGCGGCGATGATTTCGCGACTCGACAGTAAATCGGCACGGCACCAAACAGAGTGACCAGCACGAGCAGAATTGTCGCGACCGGTGCGAGACGTCCAGCGCTGGTGATCGCGATGGAAGGTTGATAAGCGAGTGTACTGAAATAATCGACACCGGTGAGGCAGAGCACCCACAGCCAGAATGATTGATGATGTGGAGTACCAGCACCGTGTCCTTGAGCAGACGAGAGTTCTGCCCCCGTCTTATTGGGATTGCCTGAGTCAGCAGAAGCAGGAGAGTTCATTGAAGTTCCAGAGTTTCGATCGCAGGACAGCCGCCAAATTTTCGGTGGCTTGTACATGATCCGCACTTGGGATGCTGCTTGCAATCGTGTTTGCTTACGGAGACCGCTGACAGGGTAGAAAGGTCGTGAGATCGGGAATCTGGTGGTCTCCCGGCTTGCACAACGTTGGATCTCTGTGAACCGCCACGCTAGCATTCCGCAAACAACGGATTTGTGGGATCGCCGAGAAAACTGCAGATGGCTTATCCAAAATCATTGATTTCTGCAGAAGTCAGCCACAATGACGTCTGTGAATCTGGTCACCGTTTCCAAGGCCTGGTGCTGGGCTCGAATTTCCAGGACCCTGCCTTCTGTGGAACCATGGTTCCTTCAATCCGCGTAGTTTCCTTCCTGCCGATCAGGGTTTCTTAATCCATGTCTTCGACTCCCGCCTTGCGTCTGACTCCCGTCCAGTGGCTTGTTTGTACGATCGCGGCCATAGGCTTTGCGTTTGACATCTATGAACTGCTGATGTTGCCGCTGATCATTAAACCAGCCATGGCAGCGCTCAGCGCGCCGTTGATTGATGAAGCGATCAAGGCTGGCATGGAGCGACCGGCTGCGATGGCGCTGTGGTTGCCGGGTGGTGCGAATTACGTCAAATGGGCTCGTGTGTTGTTCTTCGTCCCGGCTTTGGCAGGTGGGATTTTTGGGCTTTGGGGCGGATGGCTGACAGACCGACTTGGACGCCGTCGAGTTCTGACGTTCAGCATTCTGCTTTACGCCTTTGGAGCCTGTGCAGCCGGGTTCTCCACGAGCTTGTATCACCTGCTGTTCTTCCGCTGCTGCGTGTTTGTGGGCGTGTGCGTTGAGTTCGTTGCCGCGGTTGCGTGGTTGGCCGAGTTGTTTCCGAATCATGAGCAGCGTGAGAAGGTGCTGGGGTGGACTCAG
>CAIXQV010000256.1 GCA_903921605.1 uncultured Planctomycetaceae bacterium
AAACGGATGAATCGGCGAAGAACAATGCCCACAACTCACCGAGGTGATGCTGTCATCCTCCGCCGGAAATTGGGTTCACTTTGAGTGGCTGACAAAGCTCGCACTACGAAAACAACGGAGCAATGATCTGCCCGGCGTTGATTTTATGTGGTCGACCGAAACGGTCTGTCATCGTGGTTTCCGGATCAATTCCCAGCGCGGTGAAGATGGTGGCTCCAAGATCAGCCGGATACCAGCCACGAGTCGCCGGGTAAGCCGCCTGATCATCGCTGGCCCCGATCACCTGACCTCCACGAACTCCTGCTCCGGCGAAGACAGCAGAGAACACGCCGGACCAGTGATCGCGTCCGCCGCCAGGATTGATCTGCGGTGTACGGCCAAACTCACCCACAGCAACCACGAGCGTGGTGTCGAGCAATCCACGTTCGTCAAGATCCGTTAGAAATGCCGACAAGCCCTGATCGAACGGCGGCAGAAGGCGGTTCTTCAGTTGTCCAAAGTTATCACCGTGCGTATCCCAGTTGTTCATCGTCCCCATATTCGCCTGAATGATGGGCATTCCTGCTTCGACCAGTCGGCGCGCCAACAACAGCGATTGGCCGAACGAATGGCGACCGTAGCGATCTCGCATTTCGGCGGGTTCGCGATTCATGTCGAACACATCACGAAACTGACCGGCAGCTCCAAGCAGTTGATGAGCCTTCTCCACCGATCGACTGAGTGACTGGGATGCGGCCGGGGTTTGAAGATACTGATGCTGGTCATCCAATGCTGTCAGCAGGCTGCGTCGACTTTGAATGCGTTGATCCGTCAGATCCTGCAGCAGCGTTAATTCATCAATGTTGAAATCCGCAGCGTTGGGGTCCTTCGTGACGTGCCAGGGATCGTACTGACTTCCCATGAAGCCACCAGTCTGCCCGGAAAACCCGTAGCCGTTGTGGATGTACGTCGGCAGCATCACGCCGGATGGCACGCCGTCCACACGCGGCCGAACGGCCTGCATGGTGGCCGAGTAACAAGGCCAGTCTGCGCGGCTGGCCATGTGGGTCGCTCCCGGCGGAACCTGATTCACGCCGGTCAGCACAAAGTGCGTGGCATGTTCGTGACTCGGCAAACTGTGAGTCATTGAACGCACGATGGCAAACTTGTCCGCAACCATTGCCAGTCGAGGCAAATGCGGTCCGATCTGAACGCCGGGAGCGACCGTATCAATCGGCCGAAACTCACCACGAACTTCCGCCGGTGCATCGGGCTTCAGATCCCAGATGTCCTGATGCGACGGCGCGCCGGAGAGAAACAGCAGAACCACGCTCTTCGCCCGTCCGAACAACGCATTCGACCCCGTTTCCGCGTTGACTTTACGCCCGGTCGCAAGGTCCGCCAGCCCTAATCCGAGTGCTCCTGAAAAGCCAACCTGCAGAAATCGGTTGCGGCTGATCGCTGATGTTGACTGGATCGGTGGAAGTTGAGGCATGGAAGGCTCCAGGGCGGAGTGACAGGAAGAGGCGGAGGAGCAGGCGAGAAAATCATGAGCGGGGTGAGGAAGCATACGTTCCATTGCAAATGGTTCGCAAGGGGGTTGCGAAAAGAATTGCTCGTCACGACCAGTCAGACCCTCAAAGCCGTCATTAAGAGCCTGTCCGGTTGCTGGACAGGCTGATCGCCATTCGCCGGCTGATGCGTACAGGCGACATGCTGGAGTCGTGCAGTGAACTGGCCGTCAGGGAACCGAAACTGATGCGGTTGGTTCTGCAGGGCGAAGTGGCGGCGATAGTGAATATTCAGAGTGTGAAAGCCGTTGAGTTTGGGGTGAAGCTGCGCGCGGTTGCTCATAACTGATTGAGGAAGAAGCTGACTTCCGAAGCCAGATCAGGTTCTCGCGTGCATGATGTAGTCAGTGAGTTAAACGGGTGTGGCCACACCCGCAATGGTGTGTTTTCATGCTTTCTCTGAACTATTTCAGAACGTGAAAACAGAACGAAACACTGGGAATTCCTCTGGGTGGTAACGCACGATGTGACCGTAGCTGTTCGAGACGATCGACATTGTCGCCTCAGAGGGCCCGATCGCAAAACTACGCGGATCGGAGTCCACGACAGCATCAGAATGTTTTGCTATTTTGTAAAAAGTCCGGCAGGTTTCAGAGTTGGCTCGGATATAGAACTGCATGAACGATCAAACGCCACAATTCGAGCTGACGGAATCTGCTTTTCTATCGCTGCTTGTAAAGC